>JBKBSH010000056.1:0-9314 GCA_046291795.1 Burkholderiaceae bacterium
GTTCGGCTCCACGGTCTTCGCTGCGATCGCGACGTTGGCGCCGTCGGCCGCGGCGCGTTTGACGATCGCCAGGCCGATGCCGCGCGATGCGCCCGAGATGAAGATCGTCTTGCCCTTGAGGTCCATGGTCGTCTCCGGTTCGTGTGTCAGTGGTTCGGGTCGGCCGCCCAATCGCGCGCGAGCCGATCGGCGATCAGCTCGGCCCAGCGCGCGTAGCCGCGCGCCGACGGATGGAAACCGTCACGCGCGAAGAACTCGCGCGCGCCGTCGAAAGCGAAACGGTCGTGCCGCACGCGCCGATCGGGCGCGTCGAGCCGCGCCGCGAGCCGCGCCAGCGCCGCATCGAGACGGTGCGCATCGGCGCCGAGCACGTCGCGCAGCGGACGCGGCAGCGCCGGAAACTTCGCGAGCGGCGGCACTTCGAGCAGGATCACGTCACGCGCCCCCGTGCGCGCGTGCAGCGCCGCGACGAGCGCGGCGACGTCGCGCCGCCAGCGCGCAACTCGCGTCTGTTCGAGCACGTCGTTGACGCCCAGCGCGACGACCGCCAGGTCGGCCGGCGCGGCCTCGGCCGCCTCGAGCACCTGCAGAGCGCGGCGCGCGGTCGCGCCGTTTTCGCCGAGAACGCGCCAGAACACGCGCCGGCCGAGCTTTGCCGCGAGCCGGCCGGCCAGTTCGCCGGCGAGCGCTTCGCCGTGGTGCGCGGCGCCGACACCGACCGCGGTCGACTCGCCGATCACGAGCAGTCGCAGCGGTGCGCCGCTTCCGATCTCGCCGGCAAGCGCGCCGCGCGCCACCGGCAGCCGCGGCGTCGTGCGACGAACCCGGTGTCCCTGCCAGATCAGCAGCGGGCCGAGCACGATCTTGGCGGCGATGGGGATCAAGCAAAGGCTCGCAACGGCATCACGCCTTCTTCGGCCACAGCACCATCTGCGTGCAACGGAACAGCGCGATCGTCTTGCCGGTGGCGACTTCGGTCACGGTCGCGTCCCATACCTGGGTCGTGCGGCCAAGGTGCGCGCCGCGCGCGACCGCCTCGAGCGTGCCCTGCGTCGCGGTGCCGAGGAAGTTCGACTTCAGCTCGATCGTCGTGAAGCTCTCGGCACCGTCGGGCAGATGTGCGACGGTGGCGAAGCCGCACGCGGTGTCGGCGAGCGCGATCACGCTCGCCGCGTGCAGGAAGCCGTTCGGCGCGAGGAACTCGGGACGGATGTCCATCCGCATCGCGAGCTCGCCCGGATCGATTCGAACGACCTTCAGCCCGAACAGCGCGGGCAGCCGCGTCGCGGCGCGCGCGGCGAGCGCGTCGATGCCGACCTCGGGCCTGAGTTTCATCGGCGAACGCGCCTCGATCTTCCTTGCCGTGAATCGCGGACGAGCTGAAAGTCAAGCGAACTTCGAAAAGTCCGGCTTGCGCCGCTCGAAGAACGCGGTGAAGGCCTCCTTCGCCTCCGGGCTCTTCAGCATGCGGCCGAAGGTCTGCGCTTCGTCCAGGATGATTTTCTCGACCACCGATTTCCAGCCGGCTTTCATCAGCCGCTTGGTCTCGCGTACCGACGCGGGCGGCAGCGCGTTGAAGCGCGCGGCCTGCTTCTGCGCGTAGGCGAGCACCTCGTCGGGCGGCAGGATGCGGTTGACGATCTTCATCTCGAGCGCTTCTTCGGCGCTGATCGGGTCGGCGAGCAGCAGCTTCTCCGCCGCCTTGTGGTAGCCGGCCGCCAGGGGAACGAGCAGGCTCGACGCGAACTCAGTGCACAGCCCGAGCGAGACGAAGGGCATCGAGAACATCGCGTTGTCCGCGCAGTACGCGAGGTCGCAGTGCAGCAGCATCGTCGTGCCGATGCCGACCGCCGCACCGTTGACCGCGGCGACGACCGGCTTCTCGGCGTAGCCGAGCGCCTGGATGAACCTGAATACCGGCGCATCCATGCTCTGCGCCGGATGCTTCATGAAGTCCTCGAGGTCGTTGCCCGCGGTGAAGATGTCCGGCTGGCCGTGGATCAGGATCGCGCGCACGCGGCCGTCGTCGTGCGCGGCGGCGATCGCATCCGCCATCTGCTGGTACATCGCCGTCGTGATCGCGTTCTTCTTCTCGGGCCGCGCGATCTCGATCCGCGCCACACCGTCCGCAGTCTCCGTCCTGATGCTCATCGCGTCTCCTTGATGCGTTGCCGTTCCTTCTGCGCGAAGCGGCGCAGCGCCTCTGCCGCCTGCGCGCGAACGCGGTTGCGCAGCCACGGTGTCCAGCCGAGGAGCCACCCCTTCCAGCCGAGCGCCTGGCGCGACCAGCGCCAGAAGCTGAACCGGTCGACCTGCCGCACGATCTTGCCGGCCGCGATCACCATTTCCGTGTACACGCGGTTGCGCACCGGCCGCGTGCCGTACGTGTAGCGCGCGATCCACACCGCGCGCGCGCCGCCCGGTCCCTCGTCGACGTTGGCCGACACGCTGAAGTCGCGCGCGCGCGTCAGCAGCATGCGCCACATCAGCCGCGCCTCTTCCGCCGACAACAGCGGGAAGATCGGATCGCTGAAGTTCGCGTCCGGCGCGTAGAGCTGACCCATCGTGTGGTGGTCGCCGAGCGTGAACGCGTCGAAGAAGCGCTGCGCGACGTTCATGCCGGCACGCCCTCGGACTGGTCTACGCGGCGGCGTTCACACACGCTCGAAGATCCCCGCCGCGCCCATTCCGGTTCCGACGCACATCGTCACCATGCCGTACTTCAGGCTTCGACGGCGCAGCGCGTGCACGACGGTGGCCGAGCGGATCGCGCCGGTGGCTCCGAGCGGGTGCCCGAGCGCGATCGCGCCGCCCATCGGATTGACTTTCGTTCGGTCGAGCCCGAGATCGTTGATCACCGCGAGCGCCTGCGCGGCGAACGCCTCGTTCAGCTCGATCCAGCCCAGGTCGTCGTGCTTGAGCCCCGCGAGCCTCAGCGCAACCGGAATCGCCTCTTTCGGACCGATGCCCATGATCTCCGGCGGAACGCCGCGGATCGCGAACGACACGAAGCGCGCGAGCGGCGTCAGGTTGAACTGCTTGATCGCGCGTTCGCTCGCCAGGATCAACGCGCCCGCGCCGTCCGAGGTCTGCGAGCTGTTGCCGGCCGTGACGCTGCCGCGCGCGGCGAAGACGGGCTTCAGCTTCGCCAGCGCTTCGATGCTCGTGTCGGCGCGCGGGCCTTCGTCGAGCGACACCTTGCGCGTCTTCACGTCGATGTCGCGGCGGTCGAGGTCGGGAAACTTCTCGACGACGTCGATCGGCGTGATCTCGTCGGCGAACTCGCCGGCCTTCTGCGCGGCGATCGCCTTCATGTGCGACTGGTACGCGAACTCGTCCTGCATCTCGCGCGTGACCTTCCACTGCGCGGCGACCTTTTCCGCGGTCATGCCCATGCCGTAGGCGATGCCGACGTTCTCGTCGCGCTCGAAGATGCGCACGTTGAACGACGGCTTGTTGCCGGTCATCGGCACCATGCTCATCGACTCGGTGCCGCCGGCGATCATCACGTCGGCTTCGCCGACTCGGATGCGGTCGGCGGCGATCGCCACCGCGTTCAGCCCCGACGAGCAGAAGCGGTTGATCGTCATGCCGCCCACGCTCGACGGCAACCCGGCAAGCAGCACCGCCACACGCGCGACGTTCAGCCCCTGCTCGGCCTCGGGCATCGCGCAACCGATGATCGCGTCCTCGATCGCCTTCGGATCGAGGTTCGGAACCTGCTTCAGCGCGGACTGGATCGCCGCGACGAGCAGATCGTCCGGACGCACGTTCCTGAAGCTTCCCTTCGGCGCCTTGCCGATCGGCGTGCGCGTCGCTGCGACGATGTAGGCGTCCTGCACTTGTCTCATTTCACGTTCTCCACGAAGTACCCTTTTCTTGGCTGGGGGAGCACGAGGGAGCCAGCCGAGCCCCTCGTTCTCTTGAATCCCGGCGGCCGCGCCAGCGGCCGCCCGGGAAACCGGTCAGTTCCTGACCGGTTTCCCGGTCTGCATCATCCCCATCATCCGTTCCTGCGACTTCGGGTGGGCGACGAGTTGCAGGAAGTACTTGCGTTCGAGATCGAGCAGCCACTGCTCGTCGACGAGCGAACCCGGTTCGACATCGCCGCCGCACATCACCTCGGCGATGCAGCTGGCGATGAAGAAGTCGTGCGCGCTGATGAAGCCGCCGTCGCGCATGTTGACGAGCTGCGCCTTGATCGTCGCGACCCCGGTGCGGCCCGCGACCGGGAAGCCCTTGACCTTCAGCGGCGGCCGGTACCCGGTCTCATGCAGCGCGAACGCCTCGCCGATCGCCGTCCACAGCAGTTCGTAGTTGTTGAAGACGATCGTGTCGGACGGCAGCAGAAAGCCCATCGCGCGCGCTTCGAGCGCGGACTTCGACACGTTGGCCATCGCCGCGTTCGTGAACCAGTTGCGGACGAACGGGAAGACGTCGGTCATGCCCGCAGACTGCGCGGCCTGCGCCGCGCGCAGCGCGCCTTCCTTGAGTCCGCCGCCGCCTGGGATCAGCCCGACGCCGACCTCGACGAGCCCGACGTAACTCTCCAGGCTCGCCACCCGCTTGGCGCAATGAAGCAGCGTCTCGCACCCGCCGCCGAGCGCCATGCCGCTGACCGCGGCGACGACGGGCACCTGCGAGTACTTGATCCGCATCATCGCCTGCTGGAACTTCTCGATTTCGGGGCCGATCGCTTTCGCGCCGCCCGCCATGAACACCGGCATCATCGCCTGCAGATCGGCGCCGACCGAGAACGGATCGTCGGGCGACCAGATCACCAGACCGCGGTACTGCGACTCGGCGAGTTCGACCGCCTTGTTCATTCCGGCGAGAACACCCGGTCCGATCGCATGGACCTTGGTCTTCAGCGACAGGATCAGCACCTCCGAGGCGAGCCCCCGGTCGAGCTTCCAGATGCGGACCGAGTCGTCTTCGTGGATCGTCGTCCCGCCGTTGTGCCCCGTCGGCGCGCCTTCGCCGGCGAGCGGCGCGCGGAAGATCTGGCGCGCGTAGACCGGCAGCTCGGAGCGGCCGACGAATCTTTTCTTCGCCGGCGACCACGAACCCTCCTTCGTGTGAACGCCGCCGGCTTTCGCGACAGGGCCCTCGAAGACCCACTTCGGCAGCGGCGCTTTCGCGAGCGCCTCGCCGCGGTCGATGTCGGACTGCACCCATTCGGCGATTCTCTTCCAGCCCGCCGCCTGCCAGGTCTCGAACGGACCGGTGCTCCAGCCGAACCCCCAGCGCAGCGCGAAGTCGACGTCGCGCGCGGTATCGGCGATCGACTCGAGGTGGACGGCGATGTAGTGGAACGCGTCGCGGAAAATGGCCCACAGGAACTTCGCCTGCGGATGGTCGGTTTCGCGCAGCAGTTTCAGCCGCTCGGCGGGATCCTTCTTCTTCAGGATGCGCGCGATCAGCTCGTCGGCCTTGCCGGCCGACTCGACGTAGTCCTGCCTCTTCGGATCGAGGACCTTGATGACCTTGCCGTCCTTCCGGTAGAAGCCCGCGCCGGCTTTCTGTCCCAACGCCCCCTTGTCGACGAGCGCCTTGAGCACCGGCGGTGTGGCGAAGTGTTCGGCGAACGGATCGATCGACGGCGGCAACGTGTCCTGCATCGTCTTGATCACGTGCGCCATCGTGTCGAGCCCCACCACATCGGCGGTGCGGAAGGTCGCGCTCTTGGCGCGGCCGAGTTTCGTTCCGGTCAGATCGTCGACGACGTCGTAGGCGATGCCGTACTTCTCGGCCTCCTTGATCGTCGCGAGCATGCCGAAGATGCCGACCCGGTTGGCGATGAAGTTCGGCGTGTCCTTCGCGCGCACGACGCCCTTGCCGAGTGTGGTCGTGAGGAAGGTCTCGAGATCGTCGAGGATCGCGGGCCGGGTCGCCGGCGTCGGGATCAGCTCGACCAGGTGCATGTAGCGCGGCGGATTGAAGAAGTGCACGCCGCAGAAGCGCTGTTTCAGATCGGTCGCCATCACCTCGGCGAGTCTCGCGATCGGCAGGCCCGAGGTGTTCGAAGCGAGGATCGCGTCGGCGCGGATGTACGGCGCGACCTTCGCGTACAGGTCGTGCTTCCAGTCCATCCGCTCGGCGATCGCCTCGATGACCACGTCGCAACCGCGCAGCAGCTCGAGGTGCTCGTCGTAGTTGGCGGCTTCGATGTACTGGGCGTCTTCGGCGCGGCCGAGCGGCGCGGGGCTGAGCTTTTTCAGGTTCTCGATCGCGCGCTGCACGATGCCGTTCTTCGGCCCTTCCTTGGCGGGCAGGTCGAACAGCACGACCGGCACCTTGGCGTTGACGCAATGCGCCGCGATCTGCGCGCCCATCACGCCGGCGCCGAGGACGGCGACTTTCCGGACGACGAAGTTCTTGTCGGACATCCTGTTCTCCGTTTGCGGTGATCCGTTTCGGTTGCCCGCGCACGTCGCGATGGACGGTCGGCGGGCAACGGCCTAGAAAAGCTCCGCCGGCAATTCCATCAGGTTCTTCGCCCCCGAGCGCGCCGCGCGAATGTGGTACGCAGTCTCCGGCAGCAACCGCTGGAAATAGAAGCGCGCGGTCGCGAGCTTCGCCGTGTAGAACGGATCGACCTTGTCACCGTCCTGCTCGATCCGCGTCAGCGCGATGCGCGCCATTTTCGCCCAGAAGTAGGCGTAGACGAGGTGCCCGACGACGCGCAGGTAGTCGACCGCCGCGGCGCCGGCTTCCTCCTGGTTCTGGAACGCCTTCATGCCCAGTTCCATCGTCAGCTTGGTGACCTTGTCGCCCAGGTCCGCCAGCGGCGTGACGAACTCGTTCATCGCGGGCGTGGTGCCGTGCTCCTCGATGAAATCCTGCACCAGCTTGCCGAACTTCTTGAGCTTCGCGCCGTTGTCCATCAGCACCTTGCGGCCGATCAGGTCGAGCGCCTGGATCGTGTTGGTGCCCTCGTAGATCATGTTGATCCGGGCGTCGCGAACGAGCTGTTCCATCCCCTGCTCGCGGATGTAGCCGTGCCCGCCGAAGACCTGCATGCACTGCGACGCGCAGTTAAAACCGTTGTCGGTCATGAACGCCTTCACGATCGGCGTCATCAACGCCATGATGTCCGCGGCGTCCTTGCGCGCGGCTTCGTCGGGATGGTGAAGCTGCTTGTCGGCGGCGAGTGCCACCCAGTACGCGAACGCGCGCCCGCCCTCGGCGTACGCGCGCGCCGTCAGCAGCATCCTGCGCACGTCGGGGTGCACGATGATCGGATCGGCCGGCTTGTCGGGCGCCTTCGGACCGGCGAGCGAGCGACCCTGCAGCCGCTCCTTCGCGTATGCCGCGGCGTTCTGGTATGCGGCCTCGTTGATACCGAGCCCCTGCACGCCGACCGCAAGCCGCGCCCCGTTCATCATCACGAACATGGCGTTGAGCCCCTTGTTCGGCTCGCCGACGAGCCAGCCGGTCGCGCCTTCGAGGATCATCTGGCAGGTCGAGTTGCCGTGGATGCCCATCTTGTGCTCGATGCCGCCGCAGTAAATGGCGTTGCGCGCGCCGACGCGGGCAGCGGCCCCCGCGCCCTGCGGGACGAACTTCGGAACGATGAACAGCGATATCCCCTTCGTTCCCGCCGGCGCGCCCGGCAGCCGCGCGAGCACGAGATGCACGATGTTGTCGGCGAGATCGTGCTCGCCGGACGAAATGAAGATCTTGGTGCCGCTCAGTCTGTAGCTGCCGTCGGCGGCCGGTTCGGCCTTCGTCCGCAGCAGGCCGAGGTCGGTCCCGCAGTGCGGCTCGGTCAGGCACATCGTGCCGGTCCATTCGCCCGAGGCGAGCTTCGGCAGGTACAGGTCCTTCTGCTCTTTCGTGCCGTGCACGAGCAGCAGCTCGTACGCGCCGACCGTCAGCCCCGGGTACATCGCCCAGGCCTGGTTGGTCGAGTACTGCATCTCGTACAGCGCGATCTGCAGCAGGTGAGGAAGTCCCTGGCCGCCGTACTCGGTCTCGGCCGCGAGCCCCTGCCAGCCGGCTTCGCGGAACTTGTCGTACGCCTCGCGGAATCCGCGCGGCGTCTTGACGGAATGCGTGGCCGGGTCGTAGCTGCAGCCTTCGGCGTCGCCGCCGGCATTGATCGGCAGCAGCACTTCGGCGCAGAACCTGCCGGCCTCTTCGACCACGCTGTTGACGGTGTCGACATCGAGGTCCGCGTAGCGCGGCATCGCCCTGAGCTCGTCGACCGCGCCGAGCAGCTCGTGCATCACGAAGCGCTGGTCGCGCAGGGGCGGGGTGTAGATCGGCATGGACTTCTCCTTCTCGATTACGCGTTCGCCGCGCGCGGGCGCTTGAGGGCCCGCCGTGTCGGGGACGGCCCCGCCGCGCGCGGAGGTTTGGCCGAGTCGAGCAGCCGCGCGAGCCCTGCACGCGCGTGCCTGACGCTGTCGGGCGAATGCAGCAGTCGCGCGTCGTGGTGCAGCGCGAGCATCAACCCGTAGATCTCGAAGACGAGTTGCCCGGCGTCGATGTCGCGCCTCAGGTGGCCCTCGGCGCGCGCCTGTTCGATCGCCCGCACCAGCTCGCGTTTCCACCCTTCGACGATTTCGACGACCGCGTCGCGCAGCGGCCCCGGGCGGTCGTCGTATTCGCTCGCACCGGAGACCATCAGGCAGCCCTGCTCCAGCTCGCGCGCGAGAAGGGCGAGCCAGTTTTCCAGCAGCGCACGCAGCCGCGGCAGCCCGCGCGGACGCCGCACGGCCGGCCGCAACACGTGGTCGACGAAGCGCGCCGCGTATTCCTTCATCACCGCGAGCTGCAGCTCCTCGCGCGATCCGAAGTGCGCGAACACACCGCTCTTGCTCATCCGCATCTCGCCGGCGAGCACGCCGATCGTCAGCCCTTCGAGGCCGTCGCGCCGCGCGAGCGCGAGCGCGGCTTCGACGATGGCCGCGCGCGTGGCCTCGCCCTTGCGCGGACGAGCCTCGCCGCGCGCGTGCCGCGCAGCGGTCGGTGCGATTGGAGCCGTCGGGAGCGTCATCCGGTTGAAGGGCTGTCGGCGCCGCGTTGGCGGCGTACGGGAAGCGGTTTCTTGTAAACGAACGTTCGTACTATTTCGGACTCGCGCCGGCCCGTCAACCGCACCGTCTAGAGCGGCGCGCCTATTGGTGCGACGCGGCACCCATCAGCGGCGCTTCGCGGCCACGGGTTTCCCCGAGGTCGTCGCGGCGAACTGCTCCGCGATGTGATCGACGAACAGCCGCACTTTCGCCGAGAGATGGCGGCGGCTCGGATAGACCGCCCAGATGTCGGCCGGCGCGCTTTCGTACTCGGGTAGCACGCGCACGAGC
>JBKBSH010000584.1:0-519 GCA_046291795.1 Burkholderiaceae bacterium
CGTCGCGCACGGCCTGCGTCAGCAGCGCGTTGAGCATGCGGATGATCGGCGCGTCGTCGGCGACCTCCAGCAGATCCTCGATCTGCGGCAGTTCCTGCATCAAGCGCGACAGGTCGGCCTCGCTTTCGACCTCGCTGACGATGGCCGCAGCGGTGCTGCTGCCTTCGGCGTAGGCGGCCTGCAGCCGCGCGTCGAAGGCGGTACCGGGTTCGCGCTGCAGCCGGCAGGGGCCGTGCACGCGCTGCACCTCGGTGATGGCGGTCAGCTGCGCGGTGGGCAGGGGGGCCGTGGCGTCAGCGCGCACAATCAGCCAGCGCTCGCCACGGTCCAGGTGCAGCAGCACGCCGTGGGCGCGCGCCCATGTGTAGGGCAGCGGGTGGGCGGCGCTCATCGGGCGGGATTGGGGGCAGGGGCGGAGCGCGCCGGCGGCACGGCGGCGCCGGGCCAGGCGGGTGGCAGCACCGGCGCGTCCTGCACCGGGTGCAGGCGGCTCGGCTCGGGCTGGGCCTGCTCTTGCAC
>JBKBSH010000585.1:0-514 GCA_046291795.1 Burkholderiaceae bacterium
TCGGTCGCGTGCGCCTTGGCCAGCGGAATGAGGATTTCGGCGCGCAGCGCGGCGGCTTCGTCGCCGAGCTTGCCGAAATCGGTCTGCGCCGACGCATAATAGATCAGCGCGCGCGCCGCCTCGGTCTGGGCGCGCATCCGCCACAGCATGCGCTTGACGTCAGGGTGGTGCTCGATCGTGACGGGGGTGCGGTCGGCGCTGCCCGCGAGCGACGACTGGACTCGCTCGGCGGCGTAGCGCTGCGCCTGCTGCGTCGCGCGCTCGGCGATCACGAACATCGCCTTCATACCGCCCATCTCGTCGCCGACGATCTCGCCCAGGCAATCCTCACCCTCGCCATAGACCATCACCGCGGTGGGTGACCCGTGGATGCCGAGCTTGTGCTCGATCGACGCGCAATGGACGCCGTTCGAGATGGTCGGATTGCCGTCCGCGTCGAGGCGGTATTTGGGGACGAGGAAGAGCGAGATGCCACGCGTTCCCTCGGGCGCGCCGGGGGTGCGGGCGAGAACGA
>JBKBSH010000586.1:0-510 GCA_046291795.1 Burkholderiaceae bacterium
GCTGCGCTCCACAACTTGATCGAATCGGCGAAGGTGCCGGCCTGCTCGCGGATCGGCGCCATCTGGCCGGTGTTCTCGGCGTACTTGAACGCGGTGTGCGGGATGCCGTGGCGCGAAAGGACGTCCTGCAGCATCGGCCGCTCGAGCAGCGCCGGGTCGCAGAACGAGGGCGCGGCGAAGATCACGCCTTCGGCGCCCATGCGCTTGACCTGCTTCAGAAGGTACTGGCCCTTTTCCTCGCGGCGCGTGTCGTACTTGGCGGCGGTCGTCGCCGACCGGTGCAGGAAGGCCTTGGACAGTTCCTCGAGCGGTTTGCCGTCGGTCGGCACGTCGTCGAGCAGCCAGCGGTGCACCAGCATGAAGTCGTCGTCGACGACGTAGCAGCCGGCCATCTCGATCGACTTGATCAGCGCCAGCGGCGGCTGCTCGCAGAACGAGCCGGTGAGCACGACGCGCGCGTTGTCGCGCTTCGGGCGCGCGAGCTTCTCGGCCGCCGCGAGGTACTGGCGC
>JBKBSH010000587.1:0-509 GCA_046291795.1 Burkholderiaceae bacterium
CGCGGTGGTCGGCGGGCAGCTGCGGTGCCCGTACCACGGCTGGCGCTTCGACGGCGACGGCCGCTGCCGCGCGATTCCGGCGTTGCCGGGCTTCACGCCGCCGGCGGGCCACGCCGCCTGCCGCCATGTGGTCGCGCAGGCGCACGGGCTGTTGTGGGTGTGCCTCGGCTCACCCAAGGTGACCGCACCGCCGGCGCTGCCCGCCCTGCCACTGCGGCGCGTCGTGCACGGGCCGTTCGACGTGGCCACCAGCGCCCCGCGCGCGATCGAGAACTTCCTCGACACCGCGCACTTCGCTTACGTGCACGACGGCTGGCTCGGCGCGCCGACGCACGCCGAGGTGCCGCCGTACGAGGTGACGCTGACCGGCGACGGCCGCCCGGTGGTGGCCGACTACCCGGCCTGGCAGCCGCGCGCCACCGCCTGCGCGCAGGGCGGCGCGTGGGTGCGCTACCGCTACGAGGTGCTGAGCCCCTTTGCGGCGCTGCTGCAGAAGCAGCCCGAGGGCA
>JBKBSH010000588.1:0-509 GCA_046291795.1 Burkholderiaceae bacterium
CCGTGCGGCTGGAGTACCGCTGGGTCGGCGTCGACGATCGCGCCGCGCCGCTGCTGGTGTTCCTGCACGAGGGCCTCGGCTCGGCGTCGATGTGGAAGGACTATCCGGCGCGCCTGTGCGACGCCGGCGGATTCCGCGGGCTCGTGTATTCGCGCGCCGGTTACGGCCGCTCCACGCCGCGCGCCCCGGGCGAACGCTGGGCGACCGACTACATGCATGTGCAGGCGCGCGAGGTGCTGCCGGCCTTTCTCGAAGCAGCCGGCGTCGACGTCGAGACCGACCCGCCGTGGCTGTTCGGCCATAGCGACGGGGCGTCGATCGCGTTGATCTACGCGGCGACGTATCCGGACCGGCTCGCCGGGGTCGTCGTACTGGCGCCGCATATCTTCGTCGAGGACCTTTCGGTGCGCAGCATCGAGCAGGCGAAGTACGCGTATCGGGCGACCGACCTGCGTCACAGGCTCGCGCGCCATCACGCCGACGTCGACTCCGCATTCTGGGGCTGGAAC
>JBKBSH010000589.1:0-509 GCA_046291795.1 Burkholderiaceae bacterium
CGCGGGCCATCACCTCGCGGGCGGCGCTCGCCGACCTGCCCGTGCAGCGCAAGTCGGACCTGCCGGCACTGCACAAGGCCAGTCCGCCCTTCGGCGGCTTCGTTCCGGCCAAGGCGAGTTCCTTCGGACGGCTGTTCATGTCGCCCGGTCCCATCTTCGAGCCCGAGGCGATCGGCCACGACGTCTGGCGCGTCGGTCGCGCCATGTCGGCGGCCGGCTTCCGGCGCGGCGCCTGGTGCTTCGACTCGGGCGCCCGCGCCGTCGGCTGCGCGGTGATCCCGGCGGGCCCCGGCAACACCGACGCCCAGCTCGATCTCATCGAGGCCTATCGCCCGAGCTGCTACGCCGGCACGCCCGACTTCCTGAAGATCCTGCTCGACGCGGCGAAGGACAAGGAGCGCGACGCGTCGTCGATCAAGCGGGCTCTGGTGGGCGGAGCCGCCTTCCCGGCAAGCCTGCAGAAGGAGGTCGCCGCGCGCGGTGTCGATGCCTACCAGACCTATGCCATC
>JBKBSH010000590.1:0-506 GCA_046291795.1 Burkholderiaceae bacterium
CGACACCGCATAGGTTTTCAACGCATCGAAGGTTTCCTGCGGCAGCCATTGATCCGGTCCGTAGAGGCGGATGGCTTTTTCTCCTGCATAGACTTCGAGCCAGGCGATCTTGCGCTTGCCGCCGTAGGCCTTGGCGACCGCGGCATCGACGACGGCCCTCATCACCGGCGTGATGTCTACACCGATGCCGTCGCCTTCGATGAAAGGAATGATGGGATTGTCCGGAGTGGGTTGTCCGACGATGATGCGTTGCCCTTCGGGGGGAATTTTGATGTGTGATCGACTCATGACGACTCCGCTAACGAGTGTGATCGGGCCATTATCCACGATTGATCGCCGGCTGGCCAGTCGCCCGATGCCAACGGACACGGCATCATTGGCTCCGTAGTTTCACGCTAGAATTCCGTCACATATCGGCAATTCATCGACAGATGGGCATTATCCTCAGCCTCGCCCCGGGCGCATCGTTTCTTGAGCGGCAGGCACTGGCCATCGCGCGAACCCTG
>JBKBSH010000591.1:0-505 GCA_046291795.1 Burkholderiaceae bacterium
TTCTGGTCGACGGTGGGATCGAGCAACATCGATCCGTATTCGCTTCTGCTCGCGCGCGAAGCCAACGTCGTCGTCTACGACGAGCGCTTCGGCGGCGAGCTGCAGGCGGTGATCGAGCGCGCGATCGAGCGCGACGCCGTCCCGCTGCGGGCCGAGGACTACGCGCGCCGTTCCTCGCTCGAGCGGTTGCGCGACGGGCTCGCTTATCGCCTGGTGCGGCTCGCCACCGTCGTGCTGGCGCGGGCGAGGGACTATTGAAGCCGCACTGCGCCACCGGCGCCGCGCGCCGACCCGTTGCGCTGCGCGCGCCGGCCGCAAAGCACCGCCGTCGACGGCGGTTCGCCGCGTTCGTCGTCGCCATCGCCTCGCTACCCGCCGCCGCTCGCGCCGAGGGGCTTGCGTTATGGGAGGTCGGGCTCGGCGTGGCGGGGCTGTATCTGCCCGACTATCGCGGGGCCGATCGGGCACGCGGCTACGCCTTGCCGTTCCCGGTCGTCGTCTACCG
>JBKBSH010000592.1:0-505 GCA_046291795.1 Burkholderiaceae bacterium
CATCGCGATCGCGCGCGTGCTGACGATGCAGCCCGAGGTGATCATCTGCGACGAGTCCGTGTCCGCGCTCGACGTGTCGGTGCAGGCGACCGTGCTGAACCTGCTGCTCGACCTGCAGGACGAGTTCGGCATCAGCTACGTCTTCATCAGCCATGACCTGGCGGTGGTCAGGTACATGGCCGACGACATCGTCGTGATGAATCAGGGCGCGATCGTCGAGCGCGGGTCGAGCGAGGCGATCTACGAGGACCCGAAGCACGAGTACACGAAGAAGCTGCTCGCTTCGATCCCGCGCGGCTATACGCCGGCGCGCGCGACGCGGGCGGTCAGGCCAGCGTCGGCGCAGGGCGGCCGGTGAGGTCGGCGGCGAGCGCGCTCGCCATCCGCGCGACGATGCCGTAGATCGTAAGCTGCGGATTGGCGCCGATCGAAGTCGGAAAGATCGAGCCGTCGTGCACCGACAGGTTCTCGATCTGAAAGTGCCGGCCGCGCGCGTCGACCACAC
>JBKBSH010000593.1:0-503 GCA_046291795.1 Burkholderiaceae bacterium
CGATGGATCAGCGCCGGTCTTCTTTGTGCGGGCGGAATGGGCCTTGCCGCGTGGGCGTTCGGCTATCCCTTCCTCACCAGCCATTCGCGTTATCTTGCCATCCCGTGGATCGGAGACATTCCGCTCGCGACCGCCCTCATCTTCGACATCGGCGTGTTCGCGGTGGTCGTGGGGACCACCCTGCGCATCCGCATCGCGATCGCGCACCAGTCGATCCGCGCGCCGCGCGCGAAGAAGCCGGTCGACGCCGCGCCCGCGACGCCCGCCGGAGAGCCCGTCTGATGGAGATCGTTCTGGCCCTCGCCATCGGCGTCTTGACCGCATCGGGACTGTGGCTGATCTTCCGCCCGCGAACCTTCCAGGTCATCCTCGGGCTGTCGCTGCTGTCCTACGCGGTGAACCTCTTCATTCTCGCGGCCGGACGGCTACGCAGCGACGCGCCTCCCATCGTCGGCCGCGACCCCGCGTCGGCCGATCCTGCCCTTTACGCCGACCCGCTGCCA
>JBKBSH010000057.1:0-9293 GCA_046291795.1 Burkholderiaceae bacterium
GACCGCGCACGCGCGGCGATCGAGGCCGCGACCGGCGAAGTCCGCGCGCCGGGACGACCGCGCCCCCGCCGGCGCGGCACGAGGGCGCGGGTCAGCGGCGCTGCGAACGGGCTACGTGTCGCTGTGCGCGAGCTGGTGCTCGAGCAGCGTGGGTTCGCCGAGCGCGCGGTCGATCTCCGCCTCGGCTTCGAGCCAGTCCTGCAACTCGCCGCCCGGGGCAAAGCCGCGCCGCTCGGCGCGGTAGTACGCAGCCCGCGCGATCATCGCCCGCCGCTCGTCGGCGCCGATCGCCGCGCGTTGAGCCGTCGTCGCGGCGCGGGCCGTGGGCGCGGCACGGACACGGCGCTTCGCCGTCGAATGCGTTCCGGTTTTCATCCGTCGTCTCCTGTGAACGCAATACCAGCTTAGGCGCCCCGCGGCCGCGGTGATTGCGCGTCGTCAACGGGCGCGGCGACGCGCGGTGTTCACGCCTTGCGAACGAGCAGCAGCGGCGTCGCGCAGCGCGCGGCCACGCGCGTCGCGACCGAACCGAGCACCGCGGCCTTGAACGCGCCCTGCCCGCGCGAGCAGATCGAGCTGCTTGTGCGCGTAGTCGGCGAGCGCGTCGCCGGGGTTGCCCGACAGGCACTCGATTCGGTCATCGACGCCCGCCGCATCGAGCAGCCGCAGCGCCGAGCGCATCGCATCGTCGCACGCCTGCTTGCGCAGCGCGCGCAGCTTCTCGTGCGTGAAGCTCGTGCTCGCCAGGTTTTCCAGCAGCGTCTTCAACTGCAGCGGCAGTTCCGCAACGCGTGCAGCACGGCGATCTGCGCCGCTTCGCCGAACCACTCGCGGTGCTCCAGCAGGAAGCGCACCGCGGCTTCGCCGTGACGGCTGCCGTCGACCGCCACGCCGATGCGCGCCGACGCCGGGCGATCGGCCGCCGCGCTGCCTGCCGCGTCGCATGAACGGGCAGGGCGCGGATCGACACCTTCGACCGGGCGGACGGCGCTGCGTCGCGTCCGTGTCGGCGCGGCGTGTGCGTCGGAGTCAGCCGGCTTCGCGCGCGCGCGGCTTGACCCAGCGGAACACGCGCATCGGCGGCACGTTGCGCAACTCCCACTCGGCGGTCGGCTCGCCGAGATACGGGTTCGCGTAACTCGCCACGTGCGCCCGCAACTGATACGCGACGAAGCGGCCGCCGGGCGCGAGGCACGCGTGGATCGCCGCGGCGATTCGCCGTGCGGAGTCGGCGGGCAGCGTCGAAAACGGAATGCCCGAGACGATCGCGTCCGGTGCGGGCAGGCCGCGGTGCGCGAGGTGCTCCGCCAGCGCCTCGGCGCTGCCGGCCTGCAGGGCGAGCCGCGCGTCGTCGATGCGGCGGCGCAGGCGTGCGCAGAAAGAGGGGTTCAACTCGATCGCGAGCAGCCGCGCGTGCGGCGCCAGCGCGCGCAGCAGCGCGCGGGTCGTGCCGCCCGTTCCCGGCCCGAGTTCGACCACGCAGTGCGCGTTCGCCAGCCCGGCGGCCCGCACCACGCGCTCTTCGAGGAACACCGAACTCGGAACGACCGAGGCGACCTCCAGCGGGCGCGTGAGGAACCCGCGCAGGAACGCCAAGCCGTCGGCCAGCCGCGAAGCCTCGGCGTGCGGACCGTCGTCCGCGGTGAACCCGGCGATCGCATCGGCGGTGCGTGACGCGGCGACCGCGTTTTTCTTCGTCTGGTTGGTCATTGTCTCTCCCCGAGGCGCGTCGCTGCGCCCGTGCCTGCGCCGTCGGCGGTCGACCGCGTCAGCCGGCGAAGGCTACCGCACCGCGGGCGGGGCTGTCTGCAACGCCGCGGTCCTCGCCGAGACATCGCCCGGGATCCGCTCGACGCGGCCGTCGCGCAGCGCCGCTTGCCCGGTCGGGAACGCCCAGCGCGACGAGCTGCCGGTCGATCGCTGGCTCGGCGGATCCGGCCCGGGGCTCACAGGCTGGGCGCGCGTGCGCGCCGCCTCGCCCCGAGCGCCGCGGCGATCGTGTCGGCGACCGCTTCGATCTGCTCCGGCGTCAGCAGCGGCGACATCGGCAGCGACAGCACGCGCTGCGCCGCCCGCTCGGCGTGCGGCAGATGCACGTCGGCGTAGGCGTCCCGCCAGAGCGGCTGCCGGTGCAGCGGAACCGGATAGTGCACGGCGCTTGCGATGTCCTTCCGGGCGAGTGCCACGCGGATCCGCTCGCGCTCGTCGGCTGCGATCGTAAAGTCGTGGTACACGTGCGTGCCCAGGCCCGTTTCGACCGGAAGCTGTACGGCCACGCCCGCCAGCGCCTCGCGATAGCGCCGCGCGTTGTCGCGGCGCCGGCGATTGAACTCGTCCAGATGCAGCAGCTTTACGCGCAGCACCGCGGCCTGCAGCTCGTCGAGGCGGCTGTTGCAGCCCAGCGCCTCGTGGTGGTCGCGGGTCGCGCTGCCGTGGTTGGCGAGCATGCGGACGCGGGCGGCCAGCGCATCGTCGTCGGTGACCACCATGCCGCCGTCGCCGAACGCGCCCAGGGTCTCGCCCGGGTCGAAGGACAGACAGCCCGCATGACCCCAGGCGCCGACCTTGCGCCCCTTGTAATCGGCGCCCATCGCCTGCGCGCAATCCTCGATCACGCGCAGGCCGTGGCAGGCGCAGATCGCGAGCAACGGCTCGAGATCGACGGCCTGGCCATACAGATGCACCGGAAGAACGGCACGGGTTCGCGGGGTGATGGCCGCCTCGACGTTGGCCGGGTCCAGGTTGAAGGTCAGCGGATCGATGTCGACGAACACCGGCGCCGCGCCGGTCATCGCGATCGCGGAGGCCGTCGCGATGAAGCTGAACGGCGTGGTGATCACCTCGTCGCCGGGGCCCACGCCGGCCGCGCGAAGCGCCAGCAGCAGCGCATCGGTGCCCGAAGCCACACCGATCGCGTGACGCACGCCCAGATAGCGCGCCACTTCCTGTTCGAACGCGCGCACGTTGGGGCCGTGAACGTACTGGCCGGAAGCGAGCGCCGTCGTCACTGCGGGCAGCAATTCCGGCTCGAGCAGCGCGTATTCGGCGTTCAGGTCCACCATCGGGATGCTCATGTCCGCCTCCGCAGGGGTTCACGCATCGACGCGCCGATTCGCGGCGCCGCATCGACGCGGCGCCGGGCCATTCATCGGGAACCCGGTTTGTGCATTTCTACCGCTACCGGGCGCCGGCGGGTTGAGCCAATTCAACCGGGCCATGGCGTGATTGCGCGAGGCGGCAAGCCCTGACCCGGACGACGACGATCCTGCGCCTTCTTGGCCTCGCTCAACAAACCGGACGCGGATTCGGCCAACACTTCCTGGTGAAACAGGCCGCGCGCCCGCCGTCGGACTCGAACGGAAGACTCGTCGCGCGCGGGGGAGGGACACCAGATGCCGCTGACACCCGAACAGGTTCACGAACTCGAAGCCGCGCTGCGCGAGCGGCGCGAGGCGCTGATCGCGGAGACGCACGACGAGGCGGCCCGCGCCCGCGAAGAAACCTTTGGCGAAGTGGCCGGACCCGTCACCGATCCCGGCGACAGCGCGGTCGCCGACCTGCTCTCCGACCTCGACCACGCCGAAATCTCGCGCGACGTCGCCGAGCTGCGCGCGATCGACGCGGCGCTCGACCGCATCGCGGGCTCGACGTACGGCCGGTGCGAAGACTGCGGCGGCGAGATCGAATTCGAGCGGTTGCACGCGAACCCGGTCGCGACGCGGTGTTTCGCGTGCCAGGCCGTTCACGAGAAGACCTTCGCCGAACCGCGCGGCCCGACGCTGTAGCGGGTCGGCGCGACCCGGCCGCAACGGCAAGCGCGTGGCGATCGTCCGCGGCGCGCGCTGGCCGCCGTCTACATCAGGTGATGGATTTCCTGCCCGAGCATCTGCGGCGTGACCAGCGTGACGCCGCGTTCGGTGACGAGAAAGCGGCGGCGGTCGGCTTCGGGATCGACGCCGACCTGAAGCCCCGACGGCAGCTTGCAGCCCTTCTCGACGACCGCGCGCTTGAGCACCACGCGTGTGTCGACCTCGACGTCGGGCAGGATCACCGAGTCCTCGATCCTGCAGTGCTCGTGCACTCGCACGTTGGAGAACAGCAGCGAGCGGTGCACCGTCGAGCCGCTGATGATGCAGCCGCCGGAGACCATCGAATCGATCGCCATGCCGCGCCGATCGGCGTCGTCGAACACGAACTTGGCGGGCGGCAACTGTTCCTGGTAGGTCCACAGCGGCCAGCTTTCGTCGTACAGGTTCAGCTCGGGCGTGACGTGGACGAGGTCGAGGTTGGCCTCCCAGTAGGCGTCGATCGTGCCGACGTCGCGCCAGTACGGGCGGTCGCCGACCATGTTGACGCAGCTTCGCGCGAAGCGGTGCGCGAGCACGCGGTAGCCGCGCTCGATCGCGTGCGGGATGATGTCCTTGCCGAAGTCGTGCGACGAGGTTCGCGCGGCCGCGTCGCGGATCAACTGCTCGTACAGGAACGGCGTGTTGAAACAGTAGATGCCCATGCTGACGAGCGCGGTGTCGGGGCGGTCGGGCAGCGGCTGCGGCTGCGCGGGCTTTTCCTGGAAGCCGACGATGCGGTCGTCGGCGTCGACCTGCATCACGCCGAATGCGGACGCTGCGGCCACGGGCACGTCGATGCAGGCGATCGTCATGTCGGCGCCCCGCGCGACGTGGTCGGCGAGCATCTTCGAGTAGTCCATCTTGTAGACGTGATCGCCGGCGAGCACGAGCACGTACTTCGGATCCTGGATGCGCAGGATGTCGAGGTTCTGGTAAACGGCGTCGGCCGTGCCCGCGTACCAGTCGGCGGTGATGCGCTGCTGCGCGGGCAGCAGCTCGACGAACTCGTTGAAGCGGCCGTCGAAGATCGACCAGCCGCGCTGCACGTGGCGGATCAGGCTCTGCGCCTTGTACTGCGTGCAGATCCCGATGCGACGGATGCCGGAGTTCACGCAGTTCGACAGCGTGAAATCGATGATGCGGAACTTGCCGGCGAAAGGCACCGCGGGTTTCGCGCGCCATTCCGACAGCGGGCCCAGGCGACTGCCGCGGCCGCCGGCGAGCACGATCGACATCGTCTCGCGCGTGAGCGCACCGCGCGGCGGTCCGGCCGGGTCCGCCTTGTACGGACAGTAGCCGTAGTGCATGCACTCCGCGTCGACCATGGCCTGCGCCTCCTTTCGCCCGATGCTGCGCACCCGCTCGAACCTCGATGGTCAGCCTACTTCAAACGCGGTGCACAACGCGCGCCCGTGGCTGGGCCCGGCGCTGGCGTCGTTTGACTTCCGTCAGCACAATCGCGGCATGCCGCAGCGCATCCTCTTTGCCGCCGCCGAGTGCGTTCCGCTGGTCAAGACCGGCGGGCTCGCGGACGTGGCCGGCGCGCTGCCCGGCGCGTTGCGCGAGCTCGGGCTGGACGTGCGCGTGTTGCTGCCGGGTTATCCGCAGGTCATCGAGGCATTGCCCGGCGCGAAACCGGCGGCGCGCATCGATGCGCTCGGCGAGCTGCCGGCGGCCGACATCGTGCAAGCCGAACTCCACGGCGGCGTGCCGGTGTACGCGATCGGCTGCCCGCCGCTGTACGACCGGCCGGGCGGCCCGTATCAGGACCCCGCGGGCCGCGACTGGGCGGACAACGCGCTGCGCTTCGCGCAGCTCGGCCGCGCCGCCGCGTGGCTCGCGGTGCGCGGTGTCGACTCGGGCTGGCGCGCCGACGCGCTGCACCTGAACGACTGGCACGCCGCGCTCGGCGCCGCGTATGTGCGCTTCTCCGAGAGGCCGCGCGCGCCGGTGGTGTTCACCGTGCACAACCTCGCGTTCCAGGGCTTGTTCGACGCGCACTGGCATGCGCGGCTCGCGCTGCCGGCGTCGAGCTGGTCGATCGACGGTGTGGAGTTCCACGGCAAGCTGTCGTTCATGAAGGCCGGCCTGCAATACGCCGACGCGATCACGACCGTCAGCCCCACGTACGCGCGCGAGATCCAGTCCGCGCCGCTCGGCATGGGGCTCGAAGGGCTGCTCGCGGCGCGGCGCGACGTGCTGCACGGCATCCTCAACGGCATCGACACGGTGCGGTGGGACCCGCGCCGGGATCCGTTGATCGCAGCGAACTACGACGCCGATTCGCTCGATGCGAAGGCCGCCAACAAGCGCGCGTTGCAGAGCCGCTTCGGGCTCGAAGCCGACGGCGCGGTTCCGCTCGCCGCGATGGTCAGCCGGCTCACCGAGCAGAAGGGCGCCGATCTCGTCGCCGACTGCGCCGAAGCCCTGATCGGCTCGCCCGCGCAGCTCGTGGTGATCGGCAGCGGCGAGCGCGCGATCGAGCTTCGCTTCGAGGCGCTCGCGGCGCGGCACCGCGGGCGCATCGGCGTGCTCGTCGGCTTCGACGAGGCGCTCGCGCATCTGGCCGAAGCGGGCGCCGACATGCTGCTGATGCCGTCGCGCTTCGAGCCGTGCGGGCTCAACCAGATGTACAGCCAGCGCTACGGCACCGTGCCGATCGTCGGCGCCACCGGCGGGCTGGTCGACTCGGTCGTCGATTGCACCGAAGCTGCGCTCGCCGACGGGACCGCGAGCGGGTTCCATTTCCGACCGATGGACGCCGACGGCCTGTGCGCGGCGTTCGAACGCGCGGTCGCGGTGTATCGCGACGCCGACCGTTGGCGGCGGCTGCAGCGCAACGGCATGGCCAGGGACTTCGGCTGGAGCCGCTCGGCCGCCGAGTACGCGCGGCTGTACGCGCAGATCGCGCGGGGCGAGTCGGCCGGCCACTGAACGCGAGGCGAGCGGTTGCCGCCGCCTGCCGTCGGCGAACGGGCGACGGATCCCGGCCCGCGATCACACCCACAGCATCAGCCCCAGCTCGAACGGATGCGCGAGCAGCGGGTGATGCGGGTAGGCGCGGATGCGGTACTCGAACCTGCCGCAACTTTCCGGGACGAACTGCAGCTCGTAGCGCTGCATTCCGGCCGTGTCCGCCGGACCGGTCGCGACCAGCGGCAGCGGCCTCGGGCAGTCGTCGGCCGAGACGTGCGTGCCGCACGCGATCAGCAGCTCGACCGCGATATCGCTCGCCGCAAGCCCATTTAACGCCACCGCGACCGCGATGCGAACGCCTTCGCCGTAAGCGATCCGCCGCGGCGAATCGTCGACGCGCTGCAGCCTGACGCCCGGCCAGCGCGCGTAGACGCGCTCCTTCCACTGCGCCAGCTCGCGCGCCCGCGCGTAGCCTTCGGCGGCGACACGCCGGCCGAGACCCGCCGCCGGCGCATAAAAGCGCGTCACGTATTCGCTCATCATGCGCTCGGTGTTGAAGCGCGGCAGCAGCGTGGCGATCGCTCGCTTGGCCATCTCGACCCAGCCCGGCGAGTAGCCCATCGGTCCGCGCGCGTAGTACAGCGGGATCACCTGGTCCTGCAGGATCTCGTAGATCGAACGGACCTCGCCGCGATCGCGTGCGTCCTGCGGACGATCCTCCGGCATCGGCGTGACCGCCCAGCCGTTGCCGGGCGCGTAGCCCTCGTCCCACCAGCCGTCGCGGATCGACAGATTGAGCACGCCGTTCATCGCGGCCTTCATGCCCGAGGTGCCGCAGGCCTCGAGCGGATAGATCGGGTTGTTCAGCCAGACATCCACGCCCGAGACGAGTCGGCGCGCGAGCCGCAGGTCGTAGCCCTCGACGAGCAGGATCCGGCCTTCGAAGCGCGGCATCCGCGCGACTTCGGCGATCCGCCGCATCAGCGCCTGGCCCGGCGCGTCGGCCGGATGCGCCTTGCCTGCGAAGATGAACAGCAGCGGCCGGTCGGCATCGTTGACGAGCGCTTCGAGCAGGTCGAGCTGCTCGAACAGCAGCGTCGAGCGCTTGTAGGTCGCGAAGCGCCGCGCGAAGCCGATCGTCAGCACCTTCGGGTCGTTGGGGTCGGCGAAGCGCAGCAGGCGGTCGGCGTGCGCCTCCGAGCCGTGCGCGCGCTGGACCTGCCGCCGGATGCGGCGCGCGACGAGCTGCAGCATCTGCGCCTTCAGATACTGGTGCACGCTCCAGAAGATGTGATCCGGGATCGCATGCACGCGCTGCCAGTATTCGGCATCGGACAGCCGTTGCGTCCAGTCGGGGCCGAGGAAGCGATCGAAGATGTCGAACCACTCGGGCGCGAGGAACGTCGGCACGTGCACGCCGTTGGTCAGATAGTCGATCGGGTTCTCTTCGGCGGGTACCTGCGGCCACAGGTCGCGCATCATCTTCGCGCTGACGCGCCCGTGGATCCGGCTCACGCCGTTGCGCAGGCGCGAGCCGCGCAGCGCCAGTGCGCTCATGCTGAACTCCGGGCTCACCGGTGTGCGACCGAGCGCGAGCACCGCCTGCAGGTCGATGCCGTGAGCGCGGCAGTACGCGCCGAAGTAGTGCCGGACCATGTCCTCCGAAAAGTGATCGTGCCCGGCGGGCACCGCCGTGTGCGTCGTGAACACCGCGCCGGCCGCGACGGCCTCCAGCGCCGCCGCGAAGTCGATCTGATGGCGCTGCATGCACTGGCGCACGCGCTCGAGCACCAGGAACGCCGCGTGCCCCTCGTTCATGTGCCAGACGGTCGGCTGCAAGCCCAGTTCGGCGAGCGCGCGCACGCCGCCGATGCCGAGCACGATCTCCTGTTCGATCCGTGTCGCGCGGTCGCCGCCGTACAGGCGGTGCGCGATGAAGCGATCGTGTTCGCTGTTGTCCGGCAGATCGGTGTCGAGCAGCACGAGCTTGACGTGGCCGACGCGCGACAGCCAGACCTTGACCTGCACGATGCGATCGGCGACTTCGACCGCGACGTGCAGCTCGCCGCCGCCGGCGCCGCGCGCCGGCGCGACCGGCAGGTCGTCGAAGTCGGCATCGTGGTAGGTCGCGCGCTGATTGCCGTCGGCGTCGATTTCCTGCGTGAAGTAGCCCTGCCGGTAGAGCAGTCCCACGCCGACGAGCGGCACCGCCGCGTCGGCGGCCGCCTTGCAATGGTCGCCGGCGAGGATGCCGAGGCCGCCCGAGTAGATCGGCAGGCTTTCGTGAAAGCCGAATTCCGCGCAGAAGTAAGCGACCAGATCGTCCTTGCCGAGCCAGGTGCCGTTCGGCGCTCGGGGCGAGCGCGCGAGGTAGGTGTCGTACGCCGAGACGACGCGGTTGTAGTGCGACAGATACCCGGGGTCTTCGGCGGCCGCTTCGAGCTTTTTCTGGTCGACCTGGTTCAGAAACGCTTTGGGGCTGTGACCGCACGCCTCCCACAACGCGGGGTCGAGACGCGCGAACAGGCC
>JBKBSH010000005.1:0-21393 GCA_046291795.1 Burkholderiaceae bacterium
AGCCGGGCCGCGATCCCGCGCGTGGCGAGCGCAGAGATCGTGCTGTGGTCGATCACGATCGTTCCCGGTGCGGCGGTCTCGATCACGCCGCCGGCGCCCAGCAGCACCTGTTCGACGTCGGCGGTGGCGGTGACGTTCGTGAAAACGAATTGCGCGCCGCGCGCGGCCTCGGCCGGCGAAGCGCACGCGATCGCGCCGCGCTCGACGAAGGGTTGCATCGCGTCGGCGCGGCGCGCGTACACGCGCAGTCGATGGCCGGCGGCGAGCAGATGACTCGCCATCGCGCCGCCCATCGCGCCCCGGCCGATGAAGGCGCCGGTCGCGTTCATCGCGCCGCCTGCGCGCACGGCCGCGCCGCCGCTTCGATGCACTCGGCGAGCACGCGGTCGTCGCCCACCTGGTTGGCCAGCAGCAGGATCAGCCGCGCGTCGAGCTGCGCGCACTGCTCGTCGGTGAGCCCGCGGTGCGCGTCGAGCAGCTTCTCGTAGAAGGCGTCGGGGTCGCCGATCTTCAATTGGGTCTGCAGGTTCGTCTTCATTCGATCGCCAGGAGTTTGCGCAGCGCGCGCTCGAGGTCGGCGGCCGACGGCTCGTCGAGCGTGCCCGCGAGATACAGATCGGGGCGCACCAGCGCGACCGCGCCGGGCGCGGCGTGCAGTTGCCCGGTGAGCTTGCCGTCGTCGTCGATCACGGTCGGAAAAGTGCAGGTCCGCCCCTCCTCGGTCTGCACGCAGAAGAAGCGGACCGGGTAGCGCTGCTCGAGCCCCTCGAGTTCGCGCGCCAGGTACGCGTCCAGATCGACGTAGAGAAAGCCGAGCACCGCGTGGTCGCACCACTGCAGCAGTCCGACCAGATCGCCGCGCTCGCCGTCGGGCAGGGTCAGCGCGACGTTCTGCACGTGCACGCCCGCGTGTTCGCCCACGGCGATCGGCGAGTCCAGGTAGCGGGTCGGCGACGACAGCCGGCCGGTGTTGACGAACGCGCGAGCGAACGGGAACTCGCGCGCGAGCGAAATCACCGCTTCGCGGAAGCGCTTTTCGACGGGCGTAGGCGGCGATAGAAACCGGGTCGTGCGGTTGGTGATGCGGATGTTGTCGAGCGCGGCCGCGCGGCGCTCGACCGCGTAGCTGTCGAGCAGCCGCTCGGGCGCCTTGCCCTCGAGCACGAGCGCGAGCTTCCACACGAGGTTGTCGGCGTCCTGGATGCCGCTGTTGCCGCCGCGCGCGCCGAAAGGGCTCATCACATGCGCGGCGTCGCCGGCGAACAGCACGCGTCCGACGCGGAAGGTGTCGACGCATAGGCTGCGGTACGCGTACGGTCCGACCCAGACGAGCTCGTATTTCACGTCCGGGCCGAATTGCCGATGCAGCCGCTCGGCGACCACCTCGGGACGCGAGATCGCCTCGGGGTCCGCGTCGGCCGGCATCTGGTAGTCGAGCCGCCAGACGCGGTCGGCCATCAGGTGCTGCCAGACGGCGCGGTTCTCGTTGAACGGCGCCTCGATCCATGTCCAGCGTTCGGCCGGCGGCTCGTGCTCGAAGCGAACGTCCGAAATGCACCAGCGGTCGGGGATCTTGCTGCCGGTTGCGTGCACGCCGAGCTGGTCGCGGATCAAGCTGTGCGCGCCGCAGCAGTCGATCACCCAGCTCGCTTCGAGCGTGTACGGGCCGCTGGGTGTGGCGACGGTCAGCACGACGTGATCCTCGCCCGGTGCGATCTCGATCAGCCGGTTCTTCCAGCGCAGTTCGACCAGTCCGAGCTCGTAGATGCGCTCGACGAGGAACCACTCCAGATAGAACTGCTGCAGGTTGATGAACGGCGGCTGCTCGGAGACGCTGTGCGTCTCGATCTTCTTCAGGTCGAACGAATAGACCTCGTCGTCGCCGGCGAAGGTGCGGCCGACCGACCACTGGATGCCCTTGGCGAGCATGCGGTCGAGGATCCCGAGCCGCCTGTAGATCTCGAGGCTCTTCTGTGCGTAGCAGATTCCGCGGCTCGCGGCGCCGCGCACGCCGACCGTGTCGTCCTCGTCGAGCACGACCGCCGGGATGCCGCGCAGCGCGCAGTCGCACGCGGCGGTCAGCCCCGTCAGCCCGGCGCCGACGATGACGACCGGATGGCGCAGTCGTTCGCCGCGCAGCTCGGCGGGTTCGACGAACGGATAGACGGGCAACTCGTACGCGCCGCCGCTGACGGCTGTCGCCGTGCGGACCGGCGAAGCATGTGCATGATCGTCGGGCATCGGGATTCGAGGGTCGAGGCGTCGGATGTCGACAAGAGCTTAGTGCGTCGCGCGCGATCCGCAATCGGCAGTGGGGCTAGGCGAGCCCCAGCGCCCTGGCGCGTGCGAGCGTGAGCGCGTGCACCCGGCGGATCGTCGGCACGTCGATGCCGGCGCGCTGCGCGAGTTCGATCACCGCGCCGACGACCGCGGCCAGCTCCAGCGGCCGGCGCTGTTCGAGGTCCTGCAACATCGAGATCTTGGCCGCGCCGAGCTGGCGCGCGAGATCGATTCGCTGGTCGGGCGTCATCGGCACGCGAACGCCGTAGTGCTCGGCCACGGCCATGCCTTCGACGATCATCGCGCGGATGACTTCGAGTACGCCTTCGTCGGCGCAGATCTGGTTCATCAGATAGCCCGTCAGCGCGGCGATCGGATTGAACGACAGGTTGCCGAGCAGCTTGGTCCACACGTCGAGCCGGATATTCGTCGACGCGACCGCTTCGAACCCCGCCGCGGCGAGCAGCTCGCACACGGCATGCAGGCGCCGCGAGTCCGAGTTGTCCGGCTCGCCGAGAATCAGCCGGCGGCCGCCGGTGTGATGGACTTCGCCCGGCGCGCGCACCTCGGCGGCGATGTGAACCACGCAGCCGAGCAGGCGCGCGCAGTCGAGCGAATCGAACATCGTGCCGTCCGGATCGAGCGCGCGCACGCGCGCGCCGTCGAGCGCTGTCTGGCACACGTGCGCCGCGATCTGGCGCTCATCTGCCGCCTGCTGCCGACACTGACGACCGAGGAGATGCCGTTGCGGCTCGCCGCGCAACGCGGCACTGCGCTGCCGAAGTCGCTCGCCGCCGCGTGCCGGCGGGTGCAGGCGGAGATGCGCACCGTGGCGCTGTTGGCGCGCTCGGCCGACGAGGGTGCGTTTTCGCTGTGGGCGCACCGCCGCGCGCAGTACTACCTGCGCCGCGCCGCGCCGGAGGCCGGCGGCTCGAGCACCCGGACCAGGTCGCGCGGCACTTCTTCGCGCACCAGATCCGCCAGCGCGGTCAAGGCCGCCATGCGCGGGTAGGTCGCGCGATACGCCAGCACGACGCGCCGGTGCGCCCCGGCGATCTGCAGCGGGCGCAGGTCCATGCGCGATGAGCGCGCCCACGGCCCGCGCGTGGCCAGCGCCGGGATCAGCGTGCAGCCGATGCCGGCGGCGACGAGTTCCAACAGCGTGTCGAGACTGGAGGCGCGCAGGTCGGGGACGCTGGGCAGCGGCACCTTGCGCCGATGACGGCACACCTCCAGCGTCTGCTGCTTCAGGCAGTGCTCGTCGGTCAGCATCAGCAGTTCCGCTTCCGACAGCTCCTTGCGGGTGACCTCCGGGCAGCGCGCCAGCGCGTGCCCGCGCGGCGCGGCGAGCCAGAACGGCTCCTCGAAAAGCGCGATCGACTGCAAGCCGGGCTCGTCGTCCACCGGCGTCGCGAGAAACGCGCCGTCGATCTCGTGCCGGTGCAGGCGCGCCACCAGATGCTCGGTCGTCTCCTCGGTCAGCGACAGTTGCAGCTTCGGAAAGCGGCTGCGCACCGGTCGCAGCAGCCACGGCATCAGAAACGGTGCCAGCGTGGGCAGCACGCCCAGGCGCAGCGTGCCGGCCAGCGGGTCGCGGCTTTCGCGCGCGATCTCGACCACCTCGCGGGCGTTTTCCAGCGCCAGCCGCGCGGCGGCGGCGATGCGCTCGCCCACCGGCGTGACCTGCACCGCGCGGTTGGTGCGCTCGAACAGCTTGACGCCCAGGTATTCCTCCAGCTTCGCCAGTTGCGTGCTCAACGTCGGCTGGCTGACGTGGCAGGCGTCGGCGGCGCGGCCGAAGTGGCGGTGGTCGGCCACCGCGACCAGGTATTGCAGATCGCGCAGGTTCATCGTTCGGGGCTTCCTTGATCGATCGACGCTGTCAATCGTAACGCTCTAAACAATCGATTTCCAATCGACAGTGCGGGCGCCTACAGTGCGTGCATCGCCAACGCTCTTACCGACGGAGGATCGAATGACCCGCCAGATCGTACGCAGCGCCATACGCACACCCGCTGGCCTGCTGCAGTTCGCGGCCGGCGCGGCGGTCAACCTGGCCGGTGCCGCGCTGCTGCTCGCGCACGCGGCCGAGTACGCGCAGTCGCTGGCGCGCTGACCGTCACGCAGCGCACCGGTTTCACATCACCCGAAGGAGAACTCATGCCCGACGAAACGAAGTGCCCGTTTCACCACACCGCCGCCACCGGGGAGGTCAAGTCCAATCGCGACTGGTGGCCCAACCGGCTCGACCTCGGAATCCTGCGCCAGAACTCGGAGAAGTCCGACCCGATGGGCAGGGACTTCGACTACGCGAAGGCGTTCAAGAACCTCGACCTCGCGGCCGTGAAGAAGGACCTGCGCGCGCTGATGACCGACTCGCAGGACTGGTGGCCCGCGGACTACGGCCACTACGGCCCGCTGTTCATCCGCATGGCGTGGCATGCGGCAGGCACCTATCGCATCGGCGACGGCCGCGGCGGCGCCGGCACCGGGCAGCAGCGCTTCGCACCGACCAATAGCTGGCCCGACAACGTCAACCTGGACAAGGCGCGCAGGCTGCTGTGGCCGATCAAGAAGAAGTATGGCCGCAGCCTTTCCTGGGGCGACTTGCTGATCCTGGCCGGCAACGTCGCGCTGGAGTCGATGGGGTTCAAGACCTTCGGCTTCGCCGGCGGGCGCGCCGACGTGTGGGAGCCGGACGAGTCGGTGTACTGGGGCTCGGAGGGCAAGTGGCTCGAGGACAAGCGCCTGGGTACGCAGGCCGAGCGTTTCGAGAATCCGCTGGCCGCCGTACAGATGGGGCTCATCTACGTCAATCCCGAAGGCCCCGGCGGCAAGCCCGACCCGCTCGCCTCCGCGCAGATGGTGCGCGAGACCTTCCGCCGCATGGCGATGAACGACTACGAGACCGTGGCGCTGACCTGCGGCGGCCACACCTTCGGCAAATGCCACGGCGCCGGAGCCGCCACGCACGTCGGCCCCGAGCCCGAGGCCGCGCCGCTCGAGCAGATGGGGCTGGGCTGGATCAGCAGCTACAGGTCCGGCAAGGGCGGCGACCAGATCGGCAGCGGCCTGGAAGGCTCGTGGACGCCCACGCCGACGAAGTGGGACATGAGCTACTTCGACATGCTGTTCGGCAACGAATGGGAGCTGACCAAGAGCCCGGCCGGCGCTTGGCAGTGGACTCCGAAGCAGCACACGGACGCCAACATGGCGCCCGCCGCGCACGATGCCTCGAAGAAGGTGCCGATCATCATGACCGACGCCGACATGGCGATGCGCATGGATCCGGCCTACGAGAAGATCGCGCGCCACTTCTGGAAGCATCCGGAGGAGTTCGCCGACGCGTTTGCCCGCGCGTGGTTCAAGCTCACGCACCGCGACATGGGTCCGCGCGCGCGTTACCTCGGACCGGAAGTGCCGAAGGAAGAGCTGATCTGGCAAGACCCGATTCCCGCGGTGGACCATCCGCTGATCGACGACAAGGACATCGCAGCGTTGAAGGCCAAGGTGCTCGCCACGGGCCTGACGGTGCCGCAGCTCGTCTACACCGCGTGGTCTTCGGCTTCGACCTTCCGCGGCTCGGACAAGCGCGGCGGCGCCAACGGCGCACGCATCCGGCTGGCGCCGCAGAAGGACTGGGAGGTCAACCAGCCGCAGCAGCTCGCGAAAGTGCTGTCCACGCTGGAGGGCGTGCAACGCGAGTTCAACGCGCGGGCCCAAGGCGGCAAGAAGGTTTCGCTGGCGGACCTGATCGTGCTCGCCGGCTGCGCGGCGGTCGAGAAGGCGGCGAAGGACGCCGGCTTTGCGGTGACCGTGCCGTTCGCGCCGGGTCGCATGGACGCGCGCCAGGATCAGACCGACGTCGAATCGTTCGCGGTGCTCGAGCCCGCCGCCGACGGCTTCCGCAACTACGCCAGGCCCAACCTGGGCGTTCCGACCGAGGCGCTGCTGGTGGACAAGGCGCAGTTGCTGACGCTCACGCCACCGCAGATGACCGTGCTGGTCGGCGGCATGCGCGCGTTGAATGCCAACTTCCAGCAATCGCCGCACGGCGTCTTCACGAAGCGCCCGGGCGCATTGACGAACGATTTCTTCGTCAACCTGCTCGACATGGGCACGCAGTGGGCGCCCGTGGCGGGCGGCGACGGGCTGTACGAGGGGCGCGACCGCAAGACCGGCAAGGTGAAGTGGACCGCCACGCGCGTCGACCTGGTGTTCGGCTCCAACTCCGAGCTGCGCGCGCTGGCGGAGGTCTACGCCTGCGACGACGCGAAAGAGAAATTCGTGCGCGACTTCGTGGCGGCGTGGAACAAGGTGATGAACCTGGACCGCTTCGACTTGATGGTTTGAAGGCCCTTGCGGCGCTACCCGCGCGGCGCCGGCCTCGGCGCCGCGCGGCGGCTTTTCATGTGCGCCAGGCGGCTGCCGCCAACCAGAGCACGCCGACCGTCATCAGCGACAGCGCCGCAGCCGGCCCCAGCGCCACGCGCGGCAACCGGTGCCGCGGCACGAAGCCCACGCCGGAGACGAACCCGGCGGCGATGCCCGATAGCAGCAGCGTCAAGGCGCCGTGCGCGGCGCGCCCGTCGCCGCTCACCGCCAGCGGCGGATACACCGTCAGCGCCAGCGCGAGCACGACGGCGACAAACAGCGCAATGCGCCGCAATGCCGTGCGCTCACGGCGCGCCGCCCCCATTGCGTTCCTCTTCCATCTCGCCCCACATGGCGTTCAGAATCGCCAGCAGCACCGCGAAGCCGACGCCGAGTATCCATGCGAAGTACCACATCGCAGCCTCTTCCTTCAGTACGCGCTGCGCCGGTTTTCGCGGATGTACGCGGCGGTCACCTTGCCCGCCATCACGCGGTACGCCCAGCGCGTGTAGAAAATCACCAGCGGCATGAAGATCACCACCGCCCAGAACATCAGCGCCAGCGTCAGGTAGCTGGAGGTCGAGTCCCAGACCGTCAAACTGGAGCGCGGATCGGTGCTGGACGGCATCACGAACGGGAACATCGACACCGCGGCGGTGCCGATCGCGCCGGCCATCGCCACGCTCGACGCGACGAACGCCGCCAGCGTCCAGCCGCGCCACGCGAAGAACATCCCCGCGAGCGTCCCGGCAAAGCCGGCCGCGGGAACCGCGAGCGTCAGCGGATAGCGCGCGTAGTTGGCGAGCCAGGCGCCGGGCGCAACCTCGACTGACTTGGCGAGCGGATTGGACACTGCCGCCGGGTCCGCCCCGCCGGTGATCGCGTAGCCGCCGATACCCGAGGCGACCCAGACGCCGGCGGCTGCGAAGCTTGCGGCGAGCAGCGCGCCGAAGACGAGCGACGCTTTGCGCGCGCGCGCGTAGATCGCGCCTTCGGTCCGGTGCATCAGGTAGTTGGCGCCGTGAAAGACGATCATCGACAGGCTCACCACGCCGGCGAGCAGCGCGAACGGGTTCAGCAGTTGCCAGAAGCTGCCGGTGTAATGCGGCACGAGGGCGTCGTCGAAATGAAACGGCACGCCCTGCAGAAGATTGCCGAAGGCCACGCCGAAGATCACCGGCGGCACCGCGCTGCCGACGAACAATCCCCAGTCCCAGCCGTTGCGCCATGCCGGCGCCTCCAGCTTGCTGCGAAAGTCGAAGCCCACCGGGCGGAAGAACAGCGCCCACAGCACCGCCAGCATCGCCCAGTAAAAACCGGAGAACGCCGCCGCGTACACCAGCGGCCAGGCGGCGAACAACGCGCCGCCGGCGGTGATGAACCACACCTGGTTGCCGTCCCAGTGCGGGCCGATCGTGTTGATGATCACGCGCCGCTCGACGTCGTCGCGGCCCGCAAACGGCAGCAGCGTTCCCACGCCCATGTCGTGGCCGTCCATCACCGCGAAGCCGACGAGCAGAACGCCGACCAGCAGCCACCAGATGAACTTCAGCGTCGGGTAGTCGAGCATCGTGCACTCCTCAGAGCCTGGCCGGCGCCGCGGGCGCCGCCTCGAGCGCGCCGCCGCGCGGTTCATTGTGGTAGCGGCCGGTGCCGAGCGAACCGGGGCCTTGCCGCGCGAAGCGCACCATCAGGTACACGTCGGCGATCGCCAGCAGCGTGTAGAAACCGATGAACCCGGCGAGCGACCCGTACAGGCTCTGCACCGACACGGTCGACACCGACAGATGGGTGGGCAGCACGCCGTAGATGGTCCATGGCTGACGGCCGTACTCGGCGACGAACCAGCCGAGTTCGGCGGCGATCCACGGCACCGGCAGGAACAGCAGCGCCCAGGTGAGCAGCCAGCGCTTCTCGCCGCAGCTTCCCTTCAGCGTGTAGTACGTGGCGAGCGCGAACAGCGCGAGCATCGCGAAGCCGAGCGCCACCATGACGCGGAAGGCCCAGAACAGCGGCACCACGCGCGGGATCGTGTCGGCGACCGCGCGCTCGATCATCTCGGGCGTGGCGGCGCGCACGTCGGTCGTGTACTTGCGCAACAGCAGCCCGAAACCGAGATCCGCCTTGTGCCGCTCGAACGCCGCCCGCGCCTGCGCATCGTTGCGGTCCCTGCGCAGCGCCTCGAGCGCGGCGACCGCCTCGATTCCGGAGACGACGCGCTCGCGGTTCCTGGCCATGATCTGTTTGATGCCCGGGATCTCCTTGCTGACGCTGCGCGTGGCGATCAGCCCCAATGCATAGGGAATCTCGAGCGCGTAGTCGTTGCGCATCGCCTCCTGGTTTGGAAGCGCGAACACCGTGAAGGCGGCCGGCGCTGGCTCGGTCTCCCACATCGCTTCGATCGCCGCGAGCTTCGTCTGCTGCGCCTCGGTCACCGTGTAGCCCGATTCGTCGCCGAGCACGATCACCGAAGCGGCGGATGCCAGGCCGAACGCGGCAGCGATGCGAAACGAGCGCTTGGCGAACTCGACGTCGCGGCCTTTCAGCAGATACCAGGACGAGATCGCCAGCACGAAGACCGCGCCGGTGACGTAGCCCGCGCTGACGGTGTGCACGAACTTGGCCTGCGCGGTCGGGTTGAACAGCACCGCCCAGAAGTTCGTCAGCTCCATCCGCATCGTTTCGGCATTGAAGGTCGCGCCGACCGGATCCTGCATCCAGCCGTTGGCGACGAGGATCCACAGCGCCGACAGGTTGCTGCCGATCGCGAGCAAGATCGTCACCATCAGGTGTTGCACCTTGGACAGCCGATCCCAGCCGAAGAAGAACAACCCGATGAAGGTCGATTCGAGGAAGAACGCCATCAGCCCTTCGATCGCCAGCGGCGCGCCGAAGATGTCGCCGACGTAGTGCGAGTAATACGCCCAGTTGGTGCCGAACTGGAACTCGAGCGTGATGCCGGTGGTCACGCCCATCGCGAAGTTGATGCCGAACAGCTTGCCCCAGAACTTGGTCATGTCCTTGTAGACCTGCTTGCCGGTCATCACGTACACGCTCTCCATGATGACCAGCAGCCAGACCAGCCCGAGCGTCAGCGGCACGAACAGGAAGTGATACATCGCGGTCGCGGCGAACTGCAGCCGCGACAGATCGACCAGTTGTTCGGAGATCATCGTTTGTCCTTCGACGTGGCGTCAGCGGGCGCAACGAGCGCGCGCGCGACCGCGTCGGCATCGGCGCGCATCGGCGCGGAGAAAAACGCCGCCCACAGTGCGACGAGCGCCGCCAGTTTCACCGCCACGATGGCGGCCAGATGGCGGCCGAGCCAGGTCCGCAGAAACTCGCGCATCGCGCGCGCCCTTGCCGCGCGTCAGTCGCCGAAGCGGCCGACTGCGCAGCTGACGAACGACTTCGCGGCGGCCGCGGCCGAACGCAGACCTTCGACCGAACCCTTCTCGGGGTAGCCGAGCCGCGCCAGCGCGGCGGCGACCTCGGCGCGCATGTCTTCGGCAGCCTCGACGACGACCGTGCCGGCGGCCGGATCGACCGCCACACGCGCGATGCGCGCGTCGGCGCCGAGCGTGCGCTCGATCGTGCGGGCGCAGCCGCCGCACTTGACGTTGTCGACTTCGAAACGCAGTTGCATGTTCACTTCGCCTTCAGCTTGGTGATGCCGAGCGCCTGCATCACGTACTTCTCGTAGATGGGCTCGGACGTGCCCTTCTTCAGTTTGCGGATGAAGTACTTCTCGAACGCCACCTTCGCCAGGTGCACCCATTTGCCTTCGGAGAACCAGCTGACGTTGCGCGGCGGGATCTGCGGCAGCGCGACGAAGGCGATGCCGGTATCGCCCATGTCCGCCAGACACACCGCGTTCCAGGTCGCCTTGTGCGTCGGCGCCTTGCCGTCCAGCGCGTCGCGGATGTTGTGCGCGGTCGCGGTGACCATCGACTCGATCATGAAGCCGGTCTTCGGCACGCCGGTGGGCACCGGCGTGGCCTCGATCGGCGGGATCGCCACGCAGACGCCGACCGCATAGACGTTGTTGTACGTCGGATTGCGCTGATACTCGTCGATCACGATGAAGCCGCGCGGGTTCGTGAGCCCCTCGATGCCGAACACTGCATCCACGCCCTTGAACGCCGGCAGCATCATCGAATACGCGAACGGCAGCACGTGTTCCTTCTTCGGCTTGCCGTCGTCGTCGTGCTCGGTCACGAACATCCTGCCCGGCTCGACCTTCGTGACCTTGGCGTTGGTGATCCACTTGATGTGGCGGTCGCGCAGCATCGACTCGAGCATCCCTCTGGAGTCGCCGACGCCGCCCAGTCCGAGGTGGCCGATGTACGGCTCGCTCGTCACGAAGGTCATCGGCACGCGGTCGCGGATCTTGCGCCGGCGCAGGTCCGTTTCCATGATGAACGCGAACTCGTAGGCCGGGCCGAAGCAGGACGCGCCCTGCACCGCGCCCACCACGATCGGTCCCGGGTTCTTGACGAACGCATCCCACGCGGCGGCGCCCGCTTCGGCGTGATCGACGTGGCAGACCGACTGCGTGCAGCCGTTCGGGCCCAGACCCTCGATCTCGTCGAACGCGAGCTTCGGCCCGGTGGCGATCACCAGGTAGTCGTACGCGAGGCTCGAACCGTCGTTCAGTTCGAGGCGGTTTTCCTTCGGGTGCACGCGCTTGACGCCGCGGCCGTCGTAGGCGATGCCCTTTTTCGCCAGATACGGCGCGATCGCGAACTCGATGTCCTTGCGCTTGCGCCAGTGCACGGCGACCCAGGGGTTGGACGGCACGAAGTGATACGTGTCGCCCAGGCCGACCACCGTCACCCGGTCTTCCCTGCGGGCGAGCTCTTTCATCTCGTAGGCCATCGGCAGTCCGCCGAGACCCGCACCCATCACGACGATGTGCGCCATTGCGTTGTCTCCTTTCGTTGTCGGTCGAATCAGGCGTTCGCGCGCACCCAGGCGATGAACTGCGGCGCGCTCATCGCGCCGGAGATGCGTGCCACCTCCCTGCCGCCGCGGAAGACGGCCAGCGTCGGAATACCGCGGATACCGTGCCGCATCGCCAGTGCCCCCTCCTCGTCGGTATTCACCTTGAGGAAGCGAAATTGCGGCTCCAGCTCGCGCGCCGCCGCTTCGAACACGGGTGCCATCATCCGGCAGGGCGCGCACCAAGGTGCCCAGAAGTCGACGACGACGGGCAGATCGGAGCCGCCGACGTGCCGCTCGAACTCCGCGGCACCGACCGCGATCGGATGCCCTTCGAACAGCGGCTTGCCGCAATGGCCGCACTGCGCCGCGCGGAGCCGGTCGGCGGAAACCCGCTCGGCGACATGGCAATGCGGACAGACGACGCTGAGCGTGTCTGCATCGACCTTCGTATCCATACAATCCTCTTCGTTGCGGTCGGTTCCGATGGACCGCGAGGATCCGCCGTCGATACGCGGGCGGTCTGTGACCTGGGTTACGCGCGGCGGCCGTCCGGCGCGTGCGTCACGGCGAAGGGGTACGGATGGACACTGGAACGGGCGGTGACAGCGCGGCGCTGCGCGCGTTGTTGCTGGCGCGCTTCCCGATCTTTGCGCAGCTTCCCGCAGCGCGGCTCGACGCGCTGCTCGCGCAGTCTGCACTGCGCCGCGTCCCCGCCGGAAGCGTGCTGTTCGAACCGAACATGCCGTGCACCGGCTTCCCGCTGGTGCTCGAGGGCAGCGTGCGGGTCTCCAAACCCGCACCGAACGGACGCGAACTCGTGCTGTACCGCGTGAGCCCCGGCGAAGGCTGCATCCTGTCGGGTGCCTGCCTGCTCGGCCAGACGGAGTATTCGGCGCGCGGCGTGGCCGAAAGCGACGTCACGCTGCTCGCAATCCCTTCGGAGCAGTTTCACCAACTGATCCTGCAGCACGAACCGTTCCGGCGTTTCGTATTCGACATGTACGGTGCGCGGCTCGCGGAAGTGATGGAGGCCGTCGAGGAGATCGCGTTCCGCCGTCTCGACCAGCGGCTCGCGCAACTGCTGATCCAGCGCGGGCCGGTCGTCAACGCGACCCATCAGAACCTTGCCGACGAGCTGGGCAGCGTGCGCGAAGTCGTCAGCCGGCTGTTGCGCGGGTTCGAGGAGCGCGGCTGGGTGAAACTCGAACGCGAACGCGTGACCGTCGTCGACCCGAAGTCGCTCGTCGCGTTCGCGCGCGGCTGACGCGCTTCGATCGCAGGACCGCGCAGCGGCTGCCGCGTGCCGCTTTCGTGGGCCGCTGCGCCGGGCAGTGAACCGGGCCCTTTACGCGAGGTTGCGCAGCTCGCGCAGCGCGACCGACGCGGTGGCCAGATCCATCGTGCGCGCCTCGGCGTGTCCTTCCCCGCGCGGGCGCGCGCGAGCGAGCGCGTGCGCATTCGCCCGTTCCCACGCGCCGACGGCGTCCGCACCGTCGGCGCCCTGCAGCGTCATTGCCTGCGCGGCGAACTCGCGCTGCAGGTCCGCGAGGTCGTCGCCGAGCGCGGCCTTCGCGCGCGCCTGCCAGTAGCCGTCGGCCGGCAGCGCGGCGATCTGCGCGCGCAGCCGGTCCAGCCCGAGCCGGTCGCCGAGCGCGAAGAACACGCCGGCCACCTCGTCGACGGTGCGGTGCGCGTGCTCGGCGATCTCGGCCACATCGAGGGCGCCGAACTGCGCCTCGCTCGAAGCCACCTGCGCCGCAAGTTCCGCGGGCACGCCGGCGGCCACCCAGCGATCGCGAAGCTGCGCGTTGATGCGCGGCGTTGCGGGCTCCGCCGCGATGAACGCGGCGAACGCCGCAGCCGCCGGCGCCATCGTCGCGAGGGTCCGGTCCATCGGATCGGTCAGCCGGCGCGAGCGCAGGAACCACGTCGTCGCGCGTTCGGTGAGCCGCGCGATCTCGGACAGCATCTCGGCCTGCACGGCGTCGGCGACCCGATTGTCGAGCGCCTCGATCGCGCGCCACGCTGCGACCACACCGAAGCTTTCGCGCGCGAGCAGATACGCGCGAACGACCTGCGCGGGTGTGGCGCCGGTGTTCTCGGCGAGCCGGTGCACGAAGCTGCTGCCGACCCGGTTGACCATGCTGTTGAGCACGTAGGTCGCGACGATCTCGCGCTTGAGCGGATGCCGGGCGATGTACGCCGCGTAGCGGCTGCGCAGCAGCGCCGGAAAGTAGCGCTCGAGCGCGGTCGCCACCCACGGATCCTCGGGAAGACTCGAGGCGAGCAGTTCGTCGAACAGCCACATCTTCGAGTACGCGAGCAGCACCGCGTTCTCCGGTGCCGTGAGGCCGATGCCGCGGCGCTTGCGCTCGGCGATCTCCTCGTCGCTCGGCAAGAACTCCAGCGCGCGATCGAGCCGCCCCGCCTTCTCGAGGAAGCGCATGAAGCGGGCCTGCTGTTCGAGCAGCTGCGGCGCGGCGCGCACCGCCAGGCTGATCGCCTGCGTCTGGAAGTAGTTGTCGCGCAGCACCAGCGCGGCGACCTCGTCGGTCATGTCCGCGAGCAGCTTGTTGCGCTGTTTTTCGGTCAGCTCGCCCTCGGCGATCGCAAGCCCCAGCAGGATCTTGATGTTGACCTCGTGGTCCGACGTGTCCACACCCGCGGAGTTGTCGATCGCGTCCGTATAGATGCGCCCGCCGGCGAGCGCGTACTCGATGCGGCCGCGCTGCGTGCAGCCGAGGTTGCCGCCTTCGGCGACGACCTTGCAGCGCAGATCGCGGCCGTCGACGCGGACCGCGTCGTTGGTGCGGTCGCCGACTTCGGCGTGCGTTTCGGTCGACGCCTTCACATAGGTGCCGATACCGCCGTTGTAGAGCAGGTCGACGGGGGCCCTGAGGATCGCGCTGATCAGCTCGTTCGGCGTCAATGACCCGGCTTCGATGCCGAGCGCGCGCGCGGCTTGCGGCGAAATCGGGATCGACTTGGCCGAGCGGCTCCAGACGCCGCCGCCCGCGGAGATCCGTTGCGCGTCATAGTCGGCCCACGACGAGCGCGGCAGATCGAACAGCCGCTTGCGCTCGTCCCAGCTTCGCGCCGGATCGGGGTCCGGGTCGACGAACACGTGCCGGTGGTCGAATGCGGCGACGAGCTTGATGTGCTTCGACAGCAGCATGCCGTTGCCGAAGACGTCGCCCGACATGTCGCCGATACCGACGACCGTGAAGTCGGTCGTCTGCGTGTCCACGCCCATTTCGCGGAAGTGCCGCTTGACGCTCTCCCACGCGCCGCGCGCGGTGATGCCCATTTTCTTGTGGTCGTAGCCGGCGGAGCCGCCCGACGCGAAAGCATCGCCGAGCCAGAATCCGTATTCCCTGCTGATCGCGTTCGCGTAGTCCGAAAACGTCGCCGTTCCCTTGTCTGCGGCGACGACCAGATAAGGATCGTCGTCGTCGTGGCGGACCACCTGCGGCGGCGCGACGACCTTGCCCGCGACCAGGTTGTCGGTAAGATCGAGCAGCCCGCGCAGATAGTCCTGGTAGCAGGCGACACCTTCCCGCATCGATGCGTCGCGATCCGTCGGCGGTGGCGCCTTCTTCAGCACGAAGCCGCCCTTGCTGCCGACCGGAACGATCACCGTGTTCTTGACCATCTGCGCCTTCAGCAGGCCGAGCACCTCGGTACGGAAGTCCTCGTGCCGGTCCGACCAGCGCAGGCCGCCGCGCGCGATCCTGCCGCCGCGCAGATGCACGCCCTCGAAGCGCGCCGAATACACGAAGATCTCGAACATCGGCTTCGGCTGCGGCAGCCCGGGCACCTTCGACGGATCGAACTTGAACGACAGAAACTCGCGCCGCGCGCCGCTTTCGGCGGTACGCCAGAAGTTGGTTCGCGTCGTCGCCAGGATCAGCGCGAGGTATTGCCGCAGCACGCGGTCCTCGTTCAGGTTGGCCACCTTGTCCAGCGCCTGCTCGATCGCGCGAACCTGTCGCGCAACCGCTTCGGCGCGCGGCGCGCCGCCGCACGCGGCGGCCTCGTCCGGATCGAAGCGCACGCGGAAAAGCGCAACCAGCAGCCGCGCGATGCGCGGATGCGCGTTGAACGTCGCCTCGACGAACGCGGGCGTCAGCGCAAAGCCGATCTGCCGCAGGTACTTCGCGTACGCCCGCAGCACGACGACGTCGTCCGCGGCGAGCGCCGCCCGCAGCACGAGCCGGTTGAAGTCGTCGTTTTCGATGCGGCCGTCGAACACGCGCAGGAAAGCGTCCTCGAACAGCGGTTTGACGGCGTCGACCTCGAATTCGTCGGTCGACAGCGCGAGCAGCTCGAAGTCGTGGATCCACATCGGGCCGCCGTCGGCGGGGCGGACCTGCGCGGGATGCTCGGTCAGCACGCGCACGCCCATGCGCTCGAGCATCGGCAGGCTGTCGGACAGCGCGACCGGATCGCCGGCACGGTAGATCTTGAAGCCGAGCGCGCCGGCGCGCGCGCCGAGCGGCCGGTACAGCTTGACCGCGGTCTGCCCGGCACCGAGCCCTTCGATCTTGCGGATGTCGGCGACCGCCGCGCGCGCCGCGGTGCGCTCGCGATACGCGCCGGGAAACGCGCGCTGCCAGCGCTTGTAGAGCTGCATGCCGCGGCCTTCGCCTTCGGATTCGACGAGCGCTTCGGCGAGCTCGTCGTCCCAGCGACGCGCCGCGGCGGCGAGCTTCGCCTCCAGCTCGCGCCGATCGACCGCGGGCACCTGACCGGGGGTCGTTCGCACGGTGAACAGGATGCGGGCGAGCACGTCGTCGGTCAGCAGCACGTCGAACTCGTTGCTCGTGCCGGCAAACGCGTTCATCAGGATGTCCTGGAACCTGATCCGCAGGTCGGTGCTGTACTTGTCGCGCGGCACGTAGACCAGGCAGGTGACGAAGCGCTCGAACGGATCGCGCCGGATGAACAACCGCAGCCGCTGCCGTTCGCCGAGCTGCAAGATGCCCTGTGCGATGTCGTACAGCTCATCGACGCCGATCTGGAACAGCTCGTCGCGCGGATACGTCTCCAGGATGTGCACGAGCGCCTTGCCCAGATGGCTGTCGGGCGCCAGCCCCGCGCGCGCGACGACCGCAGCGACCTTGCCCCGCAGCAGCGGGATGTCGACCACGCGCGCGCTGTACGCGGTCGACGTCAGCAGCCCGAGGAAGCGGTGCTCGCCGATGACCTTGCCGTCGCGCGAGAAGCGCTTGACGCCGATGTAGTCGACGTAGCCGGGCCGGTGCACGGTCGCGCGCGCGTTGGCCTTGGTGACGATCACCAGCGGCTTGGGCGCATGCGCGAGCACGCGTGCCTGCTTCGGCAGCGCCGCGAAGCTGCCCGAGACCTGTTCGGAGCCGGTTTCGCGCAGGATGCCGAGTCCGCTGCCGGCGACGAGCTTGAGCGCGTCTTCGCCGCCTTCGACGACGAGGTCGTGACAGCGGTAGCCGAGCAGCAGGAAGTTGCCGTCGGCGAGCCATTCGAGGAAGGCGCGGCTCTCCGCGAGTTCGTCGGCGGCCGCGGGCGGCGCGGTCGCGGCGAGTTCGGCCGCGGCGTCGCGCAGCCTCGCGAGCATCGGCTTCCAGTCCTCGGTGGTCGCGCGCACGTCGGCGAGCACGCGTTCGATGCCGGCGGCAAGCCGAGCGCGCGCCTGTGCATCGACCAGCCGGTCGACCTCGATGTGCATCCACGACTCGAGCCTGGCGTCGGGCGCTTCGCGTCGCGGCCGCACCGTGACGAGCCGGCCGGCGGCGTCGCGGTCGACCGCGAACACCGGATGGATACGCAGATGCAGCGTCAGCCCCTGCCGGTTCGCCTCCATCGTCGCCGAATCGACCAGAAACGGCATGTCGTCGTTGACGACCTCGATCACCGTATGCCGGACGGCCCAGCCGTGCTCGGCCGCGCTCGGGCTGTACACGCGGACTTTCGGCTTGCCGGGCGCGCGCACGCGTCCCAGCTCCCAGTGCGACAGCGCCGCGCCGGCCAGATCCTCAGGACGACGCGCGGCGATGTCTTCGGGATCGACCTGCCGGTAGTACTCGCGAATGAACACTTCGATCAGCGCGCGCTCCGGCGCGGCGACCTTCTGCTGAGCGTGCGCGACCGCGGCGTCGATCAGCTCTTCGTGGGGCGTTGCCCGCCTGTTCATCGGCGTCTCCCGAATCGTTCTCGTGCGCGATCGCGCGAGTATGACGCCGCGAACGCCGGCCCGGGAAATCGCCGCACGGGCGACGGCCGGCCGCAGCCGCGGCTATCGATCGAAGACGACGACGCGATCGCGGCCGAGGCGCTTGGCTTCGAGCACCGAATCGTCGGCCGCCTTCAGCAGCGCCTCGATCGAATCGGGCGCGCCGCGCGTATCGGCGATGCCCGCCGAAAACGTGCAGCCGCCGATCGTCGGGCCGTCGTCGCCGTCGACCGCGAGCACGAACGCGCGCCACTGCTTCAGCAGCGCGCGCACCTTCTGTCCGGCCGCGGCTGCGTCGGTGTGCGGCAGCAGCAGGCAGAACTCCTCGCCACCGTAGCGGCAGGCGACATCGCTGCTGCGGATGCGGCGCGCGAGCAATTGCCCGAACGCGGCGAGCAGCCGGTCGCCGGCGCCGTGGCCGTAGCGGTCGTTGACCGCCTTGAAGTGGTCGAGGTCGATCAGCGCGACGGCGAGCGGCCGGCCTTCGCGCCGCGCGAGCGCGAACAGCGCCGGCAGCACCTCGTTCAAGTGCCGGCGGTTGTACAACCCCGTCAGCACGTCGCGCAGCGCCTGCTGCTTCAGCTCTTCCTGCAGCGCCTGCACTTCGCGCACCTTGCTCGCGAGCTGGCGGTTGATCGCCTCCAGCTCGGCCTTGGCGCGCTCGGCTGCGCGGCGGCGCGTGTCGATCGCGTCGCGCTCGCGCCGGATGCGCAGCAGCTCGGTCTGCAGCGAAGCGGCCTGGAAGCGCGCCTGCGAGGCGCGCTGCGCGCGCTCGACGTGCAGCGCCTGCCACGCGCGCAGATCGCGCAGCGCGGCGGGCGCATTGCCGAGCTGTTCGTGCAGATCCGCCAGCGCGGCGAAATACAGGCAGCGCACGCGCAGGCTCGGTCCTTCGTCCGGAAGCGGCAGCGCCCGCTCGAGCAGCGCGACGGCGCCGGCCGCATCGCCTTCGGCGCGCGCGAGCTCCGCCTCGGCCACCGCGAGTTCGATCCGTTCCTCGGCGACCGCGTCGTTCGCGAGCGCCGCACGCGCCTCCCCGACCAGGCGGCGGCCGAGCGCCGTTTCGCCGGCACGCAGCGCGGCGATCGCCATCGTCTCGAAGGCCGCGCCGTGCGCGCCGCGCCCGCTCGCGTCGGCCGGCAGCGCGAGCAGCCGCTCGATGTCCGCGAGCGCCTCGCGCGGGCGCGCGAGATCGGTCAGGCAGACGACGCGGTTGACCAGCAGCACCGCGAGCAGCCGCGCGTTGTCGAGGAAGGCGCAGCGCTCGATCCCCTGCGCGATGTAGCGCAGCGCCTCGTCGTAGTCGCCGAGCTGGTAGAGCTCGTGCGCGAGATTGCAGTACAGCACCGCGTCGAAGCCGTGGTTGCGGGTCGGGCTCGACTCGCGCAGCGCCTGGTACATGTAGGCGAAGGCCTGGGCCGAATCGCCGAGCGCCGAGTACGCGCCGGCGATGCCGTTCAGCAGCATGCCGCGCTCCTCCTGCCGCAGCACGCGCAGCCCGTCGGCGCGCAGCGGCAGCACGAGCTCGAGCGATTCGCGCGCACGGCCGCGAATCAGGTGGCAACGGCCGATGCCCACCTGCGCGAGGATCGTGCCGGCGCGCTCGCGCGTGGCTTCGAAGCAGCGCTGCGCGGCGACCAGCTCCTGCGCCGCGTCGCTCGGCGTCGCGTAGCGCATCCGGTGATAGCCGCGCGCCAGCCGCGCCCAGCCTTCTGCGGGCACGTCGCCGGTGGCGAGCGCACGCGTCAGCGCCTGATCGGCGAGCGCGAGCGAACGGCGCGCGTCCGGGTATTGCAGGCGCCAGGCCCGGCGCGCCAGGCGCAGCGCGGCCGACGCGCGCGATGCGGCACGTGCGTCGCGTACGTTCATCGCGCCGATTGTCGGTCGCCGGACGCGGTCGTCAACCGCCCGGCCGACGAAGTGCACGCGCCTCGGCCCGAGCGGACACTGCGCGGCGAAAGCGTCCGAAAGCCATCGAGCGGGGCGCTGCGGCTGTTCGGCGCTTTCGCGTACCCGTGGACCGGCACGCCCTGCCGCTCGCTCAAGAAGCGCGCCGGCCAAGTGAGTCGGCTCCGCGCAACGAAGTGGGAAGTTTTTCTTTTTCAACCCGATCAACTATTTACAAGCGATTCTCGCTAAGTTACTTTAGCCGCCGTGCCGAACGAAGCCTTCTCCGTCACGTGAGCGCAGCGCGCCCGGTGGGGCCATGTCTCAACCTGGCGCGTTGATCGAGCGGCGCCACGGCGCCTACTCGCACTCGATCCCGAGGCCGCGCGTCGCCGACCACGCCGCGGATCCCGCCAACCAGCCGACGGTGCCCAACCACGCGTCGTTCGTTGCGCCGGCGCCATTCCTCGAACGGTTGCACAAGGCGACGACGCAACTGCCGCCCGCGCTAGCGCTGCTGGTCATCGACATCGACGGCTTTCACGACGTCAACGAGATCTACGGCTACGCTGCGGGCGACCGGCTGCTCGAAGCGCTCGGCCAGCGGCTCGCGGTGCAGCTTCGCGTCGAGGACCTGGTCACGCGCATCGGCGGCGACGAGTTCGCGGTGTTCGCGTGCGACGTCGCCGATCCGGGCAACGCCACGGTCATCGCGCGTCGCCTGCTCGCCGGACTGCGCCGGCCGTTCATGCTCGGCGGACGCCCCTGCTCGCTCGCCGCGCGCGCGGGCATCGCGCTCGCCCCCGAGCACGGCCGCGACCCGCGCGCGCTGATGCGCGCAGCGCGCAGCGCGGCGCGCCACGCGAAGGACGCCGACCTCGACGTGGCGATCGTGCCGTCGCGCGCGCATGCGATCGCCGAAGAGCGCGACGCGCAGATCGGCCGCGAGCTGCGCGCGGGCATGCTGCGCGGCGAATTCAAGGTGCACTACCAGCCGATCCTGAACTTCGCGAGCGGCCGCGTCGACACGGTCGAGGCGCTGGTGCGCTGGCGGCATCCGACGCGCGGGCTGCTCGCACCCGACGAGTTCCTGCCGATCGCCGAACGCTGCGGCGTGGCGCGCGCGATCGGCGCGCGCGTGCTCGATTACGCGTGCGCCAACCTGCGCGGCTGGCGCGCCGCCGGTCACGCCGAGCTGCGCGTCGCCGTGAACCTGTCGGCGCGCGACTTCCATCAGCCGGACTTCATCGACACGGTCGCCTCCACGCTCGCGCGCCACGCGCTGCCGGCGAGCGCGCTCGAACTGGAGCTGACCGAACACGATCTGCTCGACGGCGCCACCGCGATCGAGCAGGCCGCCGAACTGGCGCGCCGCGGCGTGCAGCTGTCGATCGACGACTTCGGAACGAAGTATTCGTCGCTCGGCTACCTGCACCGGCTGCCGGTGCGAGCGATCAAGGTCGACCGCAGCTTCGTGCGCGACGTGGGCCAGTCGCCGGCGAGCGATTCGATCGTTTCCGCGGTCATCGGCATCGCGGGCAAGATGGGGCTGCGGTTGATCGCCGAAGGCGTCGAGGAAGTTCGCCAGCTCCACGAGCTGCGCCGCCGCGGGTGCCACATCATGCAGGGCTTTCTCTTCAGCCCGCCGCTGCCGGGCACCGCAGTCGAGGGTTATCTCGCGAAAGCGGCGCGCGCAAGCT
>JBKBSH010000594.1:0-501 GCA_046291795.1 Burkholderiaceae bacterium
GAAGCCGACAACCGCACCGACGGGGCGGGAGCGGTGTTTCGCGTGCGGCTCTACAGCGAGCCGCGGGAGCCGCAGGCGGTGGGCGGCGCCTGAGCCGGCCTCACGCCATCTCGAACGCCTGCGCCTCCACCTGCACGAAGGCGCGCAGCAGCTCGGCCAGCGCGGCGTAGAAGTGCGCCGCCGGGTGCGCCTGCAGCGCGTCGCACAGCGCCGGCACCCACGGGTGCAGGTGACGCGCGAAGAAGGCGTGCTGGCGCGCCAGGTTGCACACCTCGGCGTCGTCGCCGGCGATCAGAAAGCGCATCACCTCGCACAGGAAGGCGAGGTGATCCTCCGGCTCGCTGACGCCCTCGGCGCGCGCCAGGCCGAGCGCCGCCAGCTCCTCGCGCAGCGCCGCCAGCGGCTTGTCGTTCAAGAACCCGCTCAGGTAGTGGGAGGCGTACAGGTACACCTCCGGCTTGCCGACGCCGCCGAACAGCGCCTCGTACTCGTCGCGCACCT
>JBKBSH010000595.1:0-501 GCA_046291795.1 Burkholderiaceae bacterium
GAGCCGAACTATACCAAGGCCAGCGCTCGCCTCCTGCTCGACAAGCTGCGCCGCGAAGCGCTTACCTTCGTGTCCGGCCGCGTCTGGCAGGCGACACAAACCGAGATGGGGTCGGCCTATGCCGAATATTTCCATCTCTACATGAAGACCGGTATCGCCAACGAACTGCTCGATCCGGAACTTGGCCGCTTCGATCTCGAACGCATTGCTGCGGCGCTGAAACCGGAACGAGACCTTCAATTCGACTACCTGGGGCTTCAGACGCTCTACGATCGGTATTTCCTGCATGTGCGCGGTGCGCGATTCGAATTGCCGCAGGCCTTCTTCTTGGGGGGGGCGTTGGGCCTTTCGCTGCGCGAAATCGACCGCGAGGCGCGCGCCATCGAATTCTACGATCTCCTCTCATCCTTCGCCTTCATGGCGTCGACTCCGACCCTGTTCAACGCCGGGACGCTGCGGCCGCAACTGTCCTCCTGCTTCCTGACCACGGTGGCCGACGAC
>JBKBSH010000058.1:0-5768 GCA_046291795.1 Burkholderiaceae bacterium
GCTTGGCGCAGCTCGGCCCTGCAAACAGAACCTTCATCGCGCCGCCTCCAGCAGGTGCCGCAAGGCACGGGACAAGACCTGCGTCCTCTCGCCATGCAGCGGGATCTGCAAGTCGGGTACGATGACGCGCGCGACCGGCTGGCTGTACCGCGCGAGCAAGGCCGCGCTGAACAACGTGCTGAAGAGCGCGAGCCTCGAGCTCGCGCCGCGCAACGTCATCTGCATGGCGATGCACCCGGGCTGGGTGCGCACCGACATGGGCGGCGCGGGCGCCGAACTCGACGTGGCCGACAGCGTGACCCGCATGCGGTACGTGATCGCCGCCGCGAACGACTCGCACAACGGTAAATTCCTCAACTACGACGGCGAACAACTGTCCTGGTAGCGCAGACGTGCCGATGGCCAAGCGCCTGATCTCGTCCGGTTCGACCTTCGAGTCCGTCGCCGGCTACAGCCGCGCGGTCGCCGACGGCGACACCGTGCACGTCGCCGGAACGACCGGCTTCGATTACGCGCAAATGCGCATCGACGACGACCCGGTCGCGCAGTGCCGGCAGTGCTTTCGCAACATCGCCGCCGCGCTGGCGGAGGCCGGCTGCACGCTCGACGACGTGGTGCGCGTGCGCTATTACCTGACCGACGCTGCGCTGTTCGAACTGCTCGCGCCGGTTTTCGGCGAACATCTGGGGCGCGCCCGACCCGCGGCGACCGCGATCGTCTGCGGGCTGGTCGATTCGCGGATGAGAATCGAGATCGAAGTCACGGCCAGGCTTGCCCGATGAACCGACGGTACGACGACGGGTTGGACGAGGAAGACGACCGGCCGCGGCGCGCGCCGGCCACGCGGATCGAGACCGCGCCGGAAGAACCGTCCGAAGGGCTGATCTCGCGGCTGGTGTCGTCGGTGCAGTGGATCACGATCCCGCTGTTCGCGGCGCTCGTGTTCGGCATCTGCGCGATGATCGCGGCGAGCACGGTCGGCTGGGCGCTGCGCAGCTTCGCCGAGGAAAGCGGGGTCAATCCGCTGATCTTCGTCGCGGTTCCGGGGCTGTTCGCGGTCTTGTTCGCTTTGATCGTGTACCAGAACGCGGACAAGCGAATCACGCGCATCAGCCAGTCGATCTCGCGCGGCATCCTGGTCGCGCTGCTGACCTGGATCTCGTTCTCGGCGCTCGCGACGTGGGCGTGGGGGCCGACCGACTTCATGCCCTACTTCTCCAACGTGCTGCTGCTGTCCGGCATCATCGGCGGCGGCCCGATGCTCGCCGCCGCGCTCGTCGCCGGCTGGCTCGTCGGCTGGCTGATCAAACAGCGCAAGCTCGGCTGGATCATGCAGGACTGACGACGTGCTCAAGGAAGAACATCGACTGCTGCGCGAGTCGCTGCGCGAATTCGCACAGGCGCGGCTGGCGCCGTTCGCCGCCGAATGGGACCGCAGGCACGTGTTCCCTCAGGACACCCTGCACGAACTCGCGCAGCTGGGCGCGTTCGGCATCGCGGTGCCGCAGGAGTGGGGCGGCGCGGGCATGGACTACACGGCGCTCGCGATCGCGCTCGAGGAGATCGCCGCCGGCGACGGCGGCGTCTCCACGATCATCAGCGTCAACAACTGCCCGGTGTGCGCGATCCTGATGGGCTACGCGTCGGCCGAACAGAAGGAGCGGTTCCTGAAACCGCTCGCGTCCGGCCGCGCGCTCGGAGCCTTCTGCCTGACCGAGCCGCACGTCGGCAGCGACGCGGCAGCGCTGAAGACGAGCGCCGTGCGCGACGGCGGCCACTACGTGCTGAACGGCGTCAAGCAGTTCATCACCTCGGGCAAGAACGCCGACTACGCGATGGTCGTCGCGGTCACCGACCGCACCGCCGGCAAGCGCGGCATGAGCATGTTCGTCGTCCCGACCGACACGCCGGGCTACGTCGTCGCCCGACTCGAGGACAAGATGGGGCAGCGCTCGTCGGACACCGCGCAGATCGTCTTCGAGAACTGCCGCGTGCCGGCCGCCAACCTGATCGGCGAGGAAGGCGACGGTTACAAGATCGCGCTGTCCAGCCTCGAAGGCGGGCGCATCGGCATCGCCGCGCAGTCGATCGGCATGGCGCGCGCGGCGTTCGAAGCCGCGTTGAAGTACGCCAAGGAGCGCACCGCTTTCGGCAAGCCGATCTTCGAGCACCAGGCGGTGAACTTCCGGCTTGCCGACATGGCCACGCAGATCGAAGCCGCACGCAGCCTCGTGCTGCACGCCGCCGCGCTGCGCGATGCCGGTCAGCCGTGCCTGAAGGAAGCCGCGATGGCGAAGCTCTTCGCCTCCGAAATGGCCGAGCGCGTGTGTTCCGACGCGATCCAGATCCACGGCGGCTACGGCTATGTCGCCGACTTCCCGGTCGAACGCATCTACCGCGACGTGCGCGTGACCCAGATCTACGAGGGCACCAGCGACATCCAGCGCATGCTGATCGGGCGGGCGTTGGCCTAGCGAAACGTGGTCCCCGTGCGCAAAGCCGACAACTTCCCCTGCCCACCTTCGCGAAAGCGGGGTGCTTCGTGAGCGTCAGGGTGGTCGTCGCGGCAGCGACGCAGCCGTCGGGATCGGCAACCTCGTCGGCGTGCATCGCGGGCTCGACTCGGTGATGACATGGTGATCGCCGGCCCCGCACCGACCGAGCGTTTCACCGACCGCGCGGCGAGCTACGCGCGCGCACGGCCCGGCTATCCGGAAGCGATCGCGCCGATGCTCGCGCGCGAGCTGGCGCTGCCCGCCGGCGCCGTCGTCGCGGATCTGGGCAGCGGCACCGGACTGTCGTGCGAACCGTTCCTGCGCGCGGGCTTCGCGGTGATCGGCGTCGAGCCCAACGAAGCGATGCGCGCGGCCGGCGACCGGCAGCTCGCCGCGTACCCGCGCTTTCGCAGCGTGGCCGGCACCGCGGAGGCGACCACGCTGCCGGACGCGAGCGTCGATCTCGTGATCGCCGCGCAGGCCTTCCACTGGTTCGACGTGCCGCGCGCCCGCGCCGAGTCGCTGCGGATTCTCAAGCGCCCCGCGCGCGCGGCGTTGATCTGGAACGACCGCATCAGTACCGGCTCGCCCTTCGCCGAAGGCTACGAACGACTGCTGCTCGACTTCGGCATCGACTACGCGAAGATCAGGCACCGCCACGCGCACGAGGGCGCGGTGACCCAGTTCTTCGGCGGTCCGGTCTGGCGCGAGCAGCGCTTCGCGAACCCGACCGAACTCGACTGGGACACGCTCGTCGAGCGGCTGAATTCCGCGTCGTACGTGCCGACGCCCGATGCGCCGAGCTACGCGCCGATGATCGCGCGGCTGCGCGAACTCTTCGACGCCGGCCAACGCGATGGCCGGATCGTGATGGCGTACGACACGCGGGTGTTCTTCGGTGCGATGAAGCGGCTGTAGCACTGACGGCCACTCGGATCGAGCGTCGCACCGACTTCTCCTGACGTGATCGGGGGTCGCGCCAACGCAGACCCAGCGCCCGCCAGCGCCGGCGGCGTGCGATGGCGCCGGAACGAGACGCCGATCCTCTTGCGCGATGCGTTTGCGGCCATCAGCCGGCAGACACCCGTCCGCCACGGTGCAATCGCCGTCCGGAAAACTGCATGGACGGCAAAACGAACAAAAGTCGCAACTTTATTAATATGTACTTGCACTATTTGTGCTAATCAATCATATTCCCCGGATGATCGCCTCGCCCGCAGAACTGTTCGCTGTCCTGCGCCAGTACAACCCATGGTGGGCGGGCGGACGCTTTCCTGACCTGCCAACATGGAGACGCGCCGCGTTTCGCGAAATCGCGGCCTGGGCCGAGAGCCCGCCAGCCGGCCGGGCGCTGCTGCTATCCGGCGCGCGCCAGGTGGGCAAGACAACGCTGTTCCTGCAGGCGATCGACCAGTTGCTCGATCGCGGCGTGCCGCCGCAGAACATCCTGTATGCAACCTTCGACCACCCATTGCTGAAGCTGGTGGGGCTCGAGGAGCTGCTTCGGCTGTGGCGAGAGTTCGAGCCGATGCGCGAGGGACCGGAGTACCTGTTCCTCGACGAGGTCCAGATCACCAAGGACTGGCAGACCTGGCTCAAACATCAGGTCGACTTCGAGAAGCGCCGCCGCATCGCCGTCACCGGTTCGGCCGCGCCGCTGACGCGCGTGGGCCAGGAGTCCGGTGTCGGCCGCTGGCACACGATCCGGCTGGCGACGCTGTCGTTCTACGAGTACCTGCAACTGCGCAAGGCCGCCGTACCGCCCGTACCCGACGTGGGGTCGCTGGCGCAGTTGTTCGAATGGACGCCGGCGCAATTCACCCGCGCGGCCGAAGACGCCCGGCCGATCACCGGGCTGTTCCACGAGTACCTGCTGCGCGGCGGGTTTCCTCAGGCCGCACTCGTCGACACGGTGACGACCGCACAGAAGCTGTTGCGCGAAGACATCGTCGACAAGGTGCTGAAACGCGACATGACGGCGCTATTCGGCGTGCGCCGGGTGATCGAGCTGGAGCAGGTCTTCCTGTACCTGTGCCTGCACGACGGCGGCCTACTGGACCTGGTGGACCTGTGCAAGAACCTCGCGCTGAAGCGGCCCACGGTCGCCAACTTCATCGACCTGCTGGAGGCCACGCACCTGATCTACCGGCTGATGCCTTTCGGCTACGGCAAGGAGGTGCTGCGCGGCCGCCCGAAGCTATACCTCGCCGATCCGGCCATCGGACCGAGCGTGCTGCTGAAAGGCAAGGCGCTGCTCGAGGACGACACGGCGTTGGGCAACGCGGTCGAAACGGCATTCTTCAAGCATGTGTACACGCGCTACTACCGGCGCAGCATCGGCTTCTCGTACTGGCGCGGGCGCAAGGGGCACGAAGTCGACGTGATCGCCGACGTCGGCGGCCGGCTGATACCGTTCGAGGTGAAGTACCGGGCGACCGACACCGGCGCCGGCAGCCTCAAGGGGCTCGCCGAGTTCTGCGAAACGCGCAAGGTTGACCGCGCGTACGTGATCACCAAGGACGTCCGCGACTTTGGCGTCCTGCCGCTGCGCACCGGCGCGGTCGACACGCTGGCGCTGAAAGTGCCTGCGCCGCTGGCCTGCTACTGGCTGGGGCGTTCGGAAGTGGAGCAGCACGTCGCCCCTGAGGCGGCGTGAAGCATCACGATGAATGCATCGAGCGAATGGGAGGAGAAACCATCGCCACGCCGTGCTCAGGGAAAGCGTCGTGTGCCGGGCGTCAGCCGCCACGATCCGCACTCGGGATCACGTTCGTGATCTCGAGTCGGTGAGTTTCTGATCCGACGACGCACCACCGACAAACCCCGATAAGCGACGCGTCTACCACCCGCTCCCGCCGCCGCCGCCACCCCCGCCCCCGCTCGAGCCGCCGCCACCCGATCCCGAGTCCGACCCGGGCGGCGATGCGGCCGCACTCGCGGTCGCGCCGAGTTCGCCGAGGCTGTCGCCCAGCGAGCCGATGTCGCCGAACGAGTCGGCGCCGCTGCCGGCGTAGTAGTGCGACACCGCCTGCGCGACCGCGGCGGCGCCGAGTGCGGCGGCAAAGCGATCGGCCCACGTCTTTTCCACGTCCAGTGCGAGCGCGTACGGCAGTTGGCCTGCGAACTCCTCGGGCGCAAGCCGCGGACTCTGCAGCCGCGCGAGGTCATCGCCCTCGGCCACGCCGAGATACAGGCGCAGCCCGTCGATCTCGTCCTTGAGCTTGCGCCCCTGCTGCGTGTACGCGGGCAGCAGGTACGCGAACAGCAGCAGCG
>JBKBSH010000058.1:5867-9257 GCA_046291795.1 Burkholderiaceae bacterium
GCGGCTGTCGAAAGACATGCGGTCGACGAAACGCACGGCCGCCGCGCTCATCAGCGCCGGCGGCTCGTAGCGCGGAAAGCGCGGCCCCGGTTTCGGATCGCGGCCGATTCGGTCCCAGCGCCGGTACAGGAACCCCCACACCGCCAGTACACCGGCCAACGCGACGCCGGCGCCGACGTTGTCCTGCACGAACCAGCCGGCGCGCTCCAGCGCAGAGGGCGCAGCGACCACGCCCTTGGGAAACGCCAGCACGATGGTGAGGCCGTGCCGCGGCAAAAGCCGGCGCGTCGTTTCGTACTCGGCGCCGCCGTCGACCGCGCGCGCGCTGTAGTCGCCGCCGCGCGCGCCGAACGGGCCCGTGTACGCCTGCGCGGACAACTGGGCTGCCGGCACCGCTTGCGGCAGCCTCACGCGCGCACGCGCGCGGTCGATCGCGAAGGTCCAGCCGTTGCCGGTCACGTTCCAGTACAGCTCGTCGTGCGCCGCGAAGAAGCCGAGCTGGCGCGCCGTGCGGTACTCGATCTCGTAGCGGTGCTCGCCGCGGTCGAGCAGCACGTCGGCGCGGCCGATGCGGACGCGCACGCCGTTGGCCAGCGCCTCGAGCGCGTACGGTTCGGGCGCGCCGTTGCGGCGGATCGCGACCACTTCGAACGGCACGCGCGCCGCGTTGCCGGCGCGGTCCGTGTACGCGGTCGGAAAATCGCGCAGGATGCCGCGCTTGACGCCGGCGCCTTCGGCGCGCACGACGATGGTCTCGGTCACGGCGATCGCGCCGTCGCGCGCGATCGCGATGTCGGCGGCGAAGTCGACGATCTTCTCTTCGCCCGCGGCGGCCAGGCAAGCGAGCGCCAGCAGCGCGCCCGGCAGCGCGCGCATCACAACCGCACCTGCACCGGGCCGCGCTCGTCGGTCTCGAAGAAGGCGGCAGGCTTGAATGCGAACAGTCGGCCGACGATCAGGTCGGGAAAGGTCTGCAGCCTCGTGACGTACTGCTTGACCGCGCCGTTGTAGAAGCGGCGCGCGAATTGCAGGTGATCCTCGATCTCGACCAGCCTGGCGGCGAGGTCGCGGAAGTCGGCGTCGGCCTTCAGTTGCGGGTAGTCCTCCTGCAGGAGCAGCAGGCGAGACAGCGCCTGCCCAAGCTGCGCCTCGGCCTGCAGCCGCTCGGCGTGCGTGCCGCGGGCGCCGTCGCGCGCAGCCTGCCGCGAAGCCTGTGCGCGCAGTGTCACGACGGCCTCGAGCGCGGAGCGCTCGTACGCCGCGCTCGCGCGCACGACCTCGACCAGCCGCGGCACCAGGTCGGCGCGGCGCTTCAGTTGCACGTCGATGTCGGCGTAGCCCTGCGCGACCAGGTTGCGGTCCGCGATCAGCCGGTTGAAGATCCACACCCCGTAGGCGACCAGCGCCGCGGGCGGCAGCCACCACCAGACCACGCTTCCTCCCCGTTTCCGCGCGCCGCATCGTACGCATCCGTCGGGTGCGGCACAATCGAGCCGTCGATGCCCCCGGACAGCCCATGAAACCGATCGAGTTCTACTTCGACTTCTCCTCGCCGTACGCGTACCTCGCCTCCGAGCAGATCGAGCCGCTCGCCGCGAAGTACGGCCGCACCGTCGCGTTCAAGCCGGTCCTGCTCGGTGCGATCTTCAAGGTCACGGGCGGCGCGCCGCTGACCGAGACGCATCCGTCGAAGGCGAACTACGCGAGGCACGACTTCGAGCGCAGCGCGCGCTTCGCCGGCGTGAAGTTCAGGCAACCGAGCCAGTTCCCGATTTCCACCGTCACCGCTGCGCGCGCGGTGGTGTGGCTGCAGGCGCAGGGTTCGGCCAAGGCGCCGCTGCTCGTGCACAAGGTCTTCCGCGCGTACTTCGCGGAAGACCGCAACATCAACGACCCGACCGTGCTCGCGCAGATCGCCGACGAGCTGGGCATCGACCAGGCGGCGCTCGCCGCCGGCGTTCAGGAGCCCGCGGTCAAGGACAGGCTCAAGGCGCTGGTCGACGAGGCGATCGCGCGCGGGGTCTTCGGCGCGCCGACGATCTTCGTCGACGGCGAGATGTTCTGGGGCAACGACCGCCTGCCGCAGGTCGAGCGCTGGCTCGCGCGCGGTCCGTTCTGATCCCGCCCGATGCGCCGACAGTTCGCCCACTTGGCGCCGTTCCGCGTCTACGGCACCGCCGCCAGCGGCAACTGCCACAAGGTCAGGCTCGCGCTCGATCTGCTGCACGTGCCGTACCGCTGGCACGAGGTCGACATCCTGAAGGGCGAGACGCGCACGCCGCAATACCTGGCGATGAATCCGAACGGCAAGGTTCCGTTGCTGCAGGTCGACGATCACACGTGGCTCGCGGAGTCGAACGCGATCCTTTGCTATCTCGCTGACGGCACCGAGCTGTGGCCGGGCGACCGGCTCGCGCGCGCGCAGGCGCTGCAGTGGATGTTCTTCGAGCAGTACAGCCATGAGCCGTACATCGCGGTCGCGCGCTTCGTGCGTCTGTTCCTGAAAAAGCCGGACGATCCGCGCCTGCCCGAGCTGGAAAAGCGCGGCCATCACGCGCTCGCCGTGATGGAGGGCCATCTCGCGCGCAACGACTTCTTCGTCGCGGGCAAGCTGACGATCGCCGACATCGCGCTGTTCGCTTACACGCACTGCGCGGAAGACGCGGGATTCGATCTCGGCAGGTACCCGGCGGTACGCGCGTGGATCGACCGCTGCCTCGCGCAGCCAGGCGTCACCGCGATGCCTTCGCCGCAGTGACGGCCCCCGCGAATCCGCGAATGAGCGCACTGCTCGAGCACTTCCGCAACCTCGCGCGCGCCAACCGGCTTGCGAACCGTCGCCTGCACGCGGCCTGTCTGCAACTGACCGACGCCGAATTCAAGGCACCGCGCACGAGCTTCTTTCCGAGCCTGTGGGCCACACTCAACCACATCCCGATCGTCGACCGGTACTACATCGCCGCGCTGCATCGGGAACCGGACATGCGCAAGGCGTTCGCTTCCGAGACGCCGTTCGACCGGATGGCCGACCTGGCCGAGGCGCAACGCGTCTCGGACGAGCGACTGATCGCCTGGTGCGACGGCGCCGACGAAGCGCGGCTCGACGAGCCCGTCGAGATGGACCGCGGCGACCACGTGCAGCGCGACCTTGCGCGCCATGTGCTGATGCACCTGCTGACGCACCAGGTCCACCACCGCGGACAGGCGCACGCGATGCTCGCCGGCACGCGCGTCAAGCTGCCTCAGCTCGACGAATTCGTGATGCCGTCCGACGCGAATTTCCGCGCCGCGGATCTGGCCTCGATCGGCTGGAGCGAGGCGGATCTGTTCCGCGGCTGACGCGACCGCACGAGCGGCCGCTTCGCCGATCCGCCGGTCGATCGGGGCATT
>JBKBSH010000059.1:0-9174 GCA_046291795.1 Burkholderiaceae bacterium
AGCCGCGAGCGGTCGACTGCCGGATTTGGGCTCAGTGAGGCTCGGCCAGCAACGCGCCGAGCGCCACGCCGAGCTCGAGATCGTCGAGCGCGCCGAAGCGACTCAGGCGCACGCGCCCGCCGCGGTCGACGAGCACCGTGCTCGGCGTTCCCTGCAGCGCGTACGCGCGCATCGTCGCCGGCACCGGATCGCCGCCGCGGTGCGCGTCGATCGCGATCGGAAAGCGCAGCCCGAACTCGTGCGCGAACGCGGCGAGCGCGGCCGGGGTCATCGCGTCGTGATGCTCGAACACGCTGTGCAGCCCGAGCACGACGAGATCGTCGCGCGCGAGCCGCGCGGCGCGCTGCGCCTGCGGCACGCCGTGCAGCACGCAGCCCGGGCACAGCATCTGGAAGGCGTGCAGCAGCACGATGCGCCCGCGCAGTCCGTCGAGCGCGATCGGCGCGTCGGTGTTCAGCCACGCCGCGGCTTCGATCGGCGGCGCCGGACCCAGCACCGGCAGCTCGTGCGGGTGCACGCGCCGCCTACTTGCGGAAGCCGCTGAACACGTAGTCGCGCGACTTCTGCGACGCGTGGCAGTCGAAGCAGGCGCTCTTCGCGTTCGCGCCGACCGCGCGTTCGGTCGTCGAGTCGCCCTTGAAGCCTTCGAACCCCCAGCCGCCCGTGTCCTTCCACTTCTTCGCGTCCTTCATCATCACGCCGACGACCTTGCGCGGGCCTTCCTCGATCGCGTTGCCGCCGCTTCTGGCTTCGAGCAGATCGAAGACGATCACCGCGCCGTCGGGGAAGCTGCCCTTGCGATAGCCTTCGAGCGCCTTGCCGTTGGCGTACAGATGGTGGATTCCGCCGAACGCGTCGTACAGCGGATGCCCCTGCTGGATGACCATGCTCTTGACGTGCGTCCAGTCGCGGTAACCCTTCGGATACGGCACGGGCGCGGGATCGGCGGCGAGCGCGGGTAGCGCAACGAGCGCGAGTGCGGCGAGCAGTCGGTTCATGGAGATCTCCTTTCCTTGCAGACGGACGGGCGGGTATTGTTGGCGCACGCCAAGCGCGAATAAAGCGGGCACCGAACGGTGCCCCGGTTACCTTTCGGTGCTGATCGATGATTTCCGGACGAAAGAAAATTTCCGCGACTCCCGACGTGGCCGGCATGGTCGAGGACATCGTCGGGTGCAAATGGTCGCTCGCGGTGCTCGCGCAGATCCGCCAGGGCGTCGTGCGACCCGGAGCGATGGAGCACGCGCTGCCGGGGCTGTCGACCAAGGTGCTGAACGAGCGGCTGCGCAAGCTGGTTCGCTACGGCATCCTCGCGCGTCACGCGTATCCCGAGGTGCCGCCGCGCGTCGAATACCGGCTCACGCCGTTCGGTCAGAAGTTCACCAAGCTGATCGACGGCGTCGAGCAGTTGCAGCGCGAACTCGAACGCGACGCAGCGTGATCAGCGCAGGCGTGCGGCGCGAAACTCGCGCAGATAGGCGAGCCCGCGGATCGCCCGGCTGCCGTACCAGCTCGTCATCTCGCCGTCGATCAGATCGACCGGCTTGCGCCGGTAGCGCGCGCGCAGGTCGGCGACATGACGGTCGCGGAACATGAACGGTTCGGTCGACAGCAGGACGCGGTCCGCGCGCGCGACCTCGGCGTCGAGATCGTCGATCACCGGGTAGCGCGCAGCGCCTCGCTCGCCGCCCGCCGGCGTGGCGACGTGCCAGCCGACCCGCGCGAGCGTGCGCGCGATGTAGGTGTCGGCGGCGACCGTCATCCACGGCTTCTTCCAGATCAGGTACAGCACCGTCTCGCCCGGCCAGTCGCGCGCGGCGCAGGCGTCGAGCTCGGCCTGCAACCGCGCGCAGAGCGCCCGGGCTTGCGCCTCGCGGTCGAAGACGCCGCCGAGCAGCCGATACAGCGCGAGGTTGTCTTCCGGCGCATTCGGGTGCGTCACGATCACGTGCGGCACGAACGCGCGGATCGCGTCGACCGTGGGCGCCTCGTTCTCGTCGATGTTGACGATCGCGTGCGTCGGCGCCAGCCGCCGCAGCGCGTCGAGCCTGACGTCCTTCGTGCCGCCGACTTTCGGAACGTCGGCGACGCGATCGCGCGGATGGATGCAGAAGCCCGTGCGGCCGACCACGCGCGCGGGAAGGTCGAGGTCGAAGAGCAGTTCGGTGATCGACGGCACCAGCGAGACGATGCGCGCGTCGGGCGCCGCACGAGCGTGCGCCTGACCGATCGCATCGGTCCAGCTCACGGCGACGGTTCGGTCTTGCGCGGCTTGTACGGCCGGTTGGCCATCAGCCGGTCGAACGCCCAGTTCGGAGCCGCGCGCAGCAGCTTCGCCACGATCGCCATCTGCCAAGGGATCACGCGATAGCTCGTTGCCGCGAGCATCGCGTCGGCGGCGGCGCGCGCGAATGCCTCGGGCGCCATCAGAAAGGGCATCCGGTACGGGTTGCGCGCCGTCAGCGGCGTGCGAACGAAGCCCGGCGCGATCGTCACCACCCGAACGCCGAAGCGTCTGAGCTCGACGCGCAGGCTCTCGAGGTAGCTGATCGCGGCGGCCTTCGATGCGCAGTACGCCTCCGAGCCGGGCAGCCCGCGGATGCCGGCGACACTCGCGATGCCGGCGAGGGTCCCGCGCCTGCGGTGACGCATCGGCGCGATGAACGGATGGAACGTGTAGGCCATCGCCAGCACGTTCGTTTCGAGCACCCGGCGGAACGCGTCGAGGTCCTCGTAGTGCTCGGTCAGCACGCCGACCGAGATGCCGGCGTTGGCGATGACGAGATCGGTGCCGCCGCCGGCGGCGTCGAAGTCGCGGCCGGCGGCGACGATCGCATCCTTGTTCGTGACGTCGACGGCGTAGGTTCGATGCGCGCCGGGCAGCTTCGCGGCCAGCGCGTCGAGCGCGTCCTGCCGCCGCGCGACGAGCCCCAGCGTTGCGCCGCGGCCTGCGAACTCGCGCGCAAGCGCGGCGCCGATTCCGCTCGAAGCGCCGGTGATGAAGACGTTCATGCGCGAAGCGGGATTCGGGACCGGGGGATCCGGACGGTCAGCGCACGTGCCGACCGTTCGCAGCGCGACGCGCGGCTTGCGCGCGGCCGGATCGCGCGTGCTGCACGACGAATCTTCCTACTTCTTCCGCTCCGCGCGCGCGAGCTGGATCAGGTGGCCGAGCACGGCGATCGCACCTTCGCGCGAGCCGACCATCGACGGCGCGGTGACGAACTTGCCGTCGACCGCGACCGTGGGCGTGCCGTCGATCTTGTATGCGCGCCAGACCTGCGCCGCGCGGTTGGCGCGTGTGGCGACCGTGAACGAGTTGTACGTGTCGAGCCACTGCTTGCGGTCGATTCCGTTGGCCGCCATGAAGTCGGCGATCTCGTCGGGCTTGAGCATCGGCCGGCGGTTGGTGACGATCGCGACGAACACCTTGCTGTGCAGCTCGTTCGTCTTGCCGAGCGCCTCCAGCGCGTAGTAGATGCGGCTGTGCGGGGTGCGCGCTTCGTCGAACGCGACCGGGTTGCGGCGGTATTCGACGTCGGCCGGCAGCCGCTTGCGGAAAGCCTCGAGGTCGGGTTCGAAGGACTGGCAGTGCGGGCAGCCGTACCAGAAGAACTCGAGCACCTCGATCCTGGCGCCGGTTTCCACCGGCTGCGGCGGGCTCACGCGCCGCCAGTCGCGGCCCTCGCGCGGCTCGCGCGCCTGCGCGGCGGCGAGCGTCGGAATCAATGCGGCGGCCGCGATGAACCTGCGGCGATCGAAGTGCTGTGTCATGGGCGACCCTTCATCGTTGAGACTCGTGCCTAACGCGGGCGGAGGCGACTGCGCTGACGGGTCTTGCGCCGGCAGGGCGGCTCACCTCAGCCGGATGACCTGCGCCTCGATGCCGTTTTCGGCGAGCATCTTGCGCGTGCGGTTGACGTCGTCGATCTGTCCGTACGGGCCGAGCCGTACCCGGTACAGGGTGGTGCCGGCCTGTTCGATCGGGAACACCCGAGCGTCCAGACCCATCAGCGCGAGCCGCGCGCGCATCGCGTCCGCATCCTCGGGCGTGCGGAACGCGCCCGCCTGAAGCTGGAAGCGGGTGCCTTCGTCGACGGCCGGCGCCGCGGCCTGCGCATCCTTGCCGGGCGCAGGCGCGACGGCCGGCGGCGGCTCGACCTTCGCGCTTTCGACGGGCTTCGGCGGCGCGGGCTGCGGCGCGTACAGCGGCTTGTTCGGATCCGGCAGTTTGCCGTCTGCGCCGGGCTGGATGTTGTCGGTCGGCCGCTGCACCTTGTTGACGAAAGGCACCGGCGCGTTGGTGATGTAGACGGCGGCGATCGCGGCGATCGCGAGCCCCGCGCACAGGCCGACGATCAGCCCGATCAGCGTGTTGCCGTGTTGACGTGAAGCGGAGTGCGACAAGCGCGGTCCCTTTCGTGGCATCGATGGTCGCGGCACGCGCGGCAACACGGGCGAGGCTACATCCGCTCGGGCGCGGACACGCCGATCAGCCGCAGGCCGTTGCGCAGCACCTGCCGGGTGGCGAGCAGCAGCGCCAGCCGCGCCTTGCGCGTCGACTCGTCGTCGACCAGAACGCGCTCGGCATTGTAGTAGCCGTGAAAATCGGCCGCGAGGTCCTTCAAGTAGAACGCGATCTGATGCGGCGCGAGTTCCTCGGCCGCCTCGCGCACCGCGTCCGGAAACGCCGCCAGCCGCGCGAGCAGCGCCTGCTCGCGCGGGTTGCCGAGCGGCGCGAGACTCACATGCAGCGCGTCGTCTTCGCCGAGCGCCACGCCCGACGATTCGGCCTGCTGCAGCACCGAGCAGATCCGCGCGTGTGCGTACTGCACGTAGTACACGGGGTTGTCCTCGCTTTGCGCGAGCGCCAGATCGACGTCGAACACGAATTCGGTGTCGGGCTTGCGCGAGACCAGGAAGAAGCGCGCCGCGTCGCGGCCGACCCAGTCGAGCAGATCGCGCAGCGTCACGTAGCTGCCGGCGCGCTTGCTCATCTTCACTTCCTCGCCGCCGCGCACGACGCGCACCATCTTGTGCAGCAGGTAGTCGGGGTAGCCCTTCGGGATCGCCAGTCCGAGCGACCGCGCCGCCGCCTGCAGCCCGGCGCGCACGCGCGCGACGGTGCCGTGGTGGTCCGAACCCTGCACGTTGATGACCTTGCGGAATCCGCGCTGGAACTTGACGAGGTGATACGCGACGTCGGGCACGAAATAGGTGTAGGTGCCGTCGGACTTGCGCATCACGCGGTCCTTGTCGTCGACCATCCTCTGCCCCGGCGGTCCGACGTCGCCGATTTCGGTCGTCTTCAGCCACAGCGCGCCTTCGGCCTCGAAGGTCATCCCCGAGTCGATCATCGCGCGGACCGCGGCGTCGACCTTGCCGTCCGCATACAGCGAGGACTCGAGATAGAAGTGGTCGAACTGCACGCCGAACGCTGCCAGATCGACGTCCTGCTCGTGCCGCAGGTAAGCGACCGCGAAGCGGCGGATGTTGTCCAGGTCGTCGACGTCGCCCGAGGCGACGACCGGCGAGCCGTCGCGCGCGGTCTCGGTCTTCTTCTGCAGAAACTCGCGCGCGATGTCGACGATGTACTCGCCGCGGTAGCCCGCTTCGGGGAACTCGACCGTCTCGCCGAGCAGCTCCTTCGCGCGCGCCTGCACCGACCGCGCGAGGTTCTCGATCTGCACACCCGCGTCGTTGTAGTAGAACTCGCGCGTCACCTCCCAGCCCTGCGCGGCGAGCACGTTGGCGAGCGCGTCGCCCAGCGCGGCCTGCCGCGCGTGACCGACGTGCAGCGGCCCGGTCGGATTGGCCGAGACGAACTCGACCATCACGCGGCTGCCGGCATGCGCCGAACTCGTGCCGAAGCAGTGCCGCTCGCGCAGCACGGCGCGCACGACTTCCTGCTTGGCGGCGGCGGCGATGCGCAGGTTGATGAAGCCGGGGCCCGCGACCTCGACCGACTCGATCAGCCCGTCCGCGGCGGGATTGACGCGCAGCGCATCGGCGATCGCATTCGCGACCTCGCGCGGATTCTTCCTCAAGGTTTTGGCGACCTGAAGCGCGACGTTGCATGCCAGATCGCCGTGCGCCTCGACCTTGGGCCGCTCCAACTGCACCGGCACGCCGCCGCCGCCGACGCCGGCGAGCGCCTGCTCGATCAGCGCGATCACGCGCTGTTTCTGTTCGGGAAGCATCGGTGCAACCGGCTGCGGGAAAGGCGCGGATTCTACCGGCGCAGCCGTGCGAGCCAGCCCATGGCGGACGCCGATACGAGAACCAAGGCCCGCGCGCGGCATCGGCGCGACGAGATACGGAGGCGTGCGGCGGCGTCGAACACGCACAGTCCCGCACATGCGCGCTCGCGGCGATGCGGGCGCTTTCGATCGCGCTGCGCCCCGCGCGGACGTCAGTGGTCGGCCCGCCGCGCGACTTTCTCACGCAGCGTGACGAACTCCTCGGCCGCAGTCGGATGGATGCCGACGGTGGCGTCGAAGTCGGTCTTGGTGAGTTTCGCCTTCACCGCGATGCCGATCGCCTGGATGATCTCCGGCGCGTCGGCGCCGACCATGTGCGCGCCGACGACGCGCTGGCTCGCGCTGTCGACGACGAGCTTGATCAGCGCGCGTTCGTCGCGTCCGCTCAGCGTGTGCTTCAACGGTCGGAAGTCGGTCTTGTAGACGTCGATCTCGCGATACCGTTCGAGCGCCTGCGCTTCGGTGAGCCCCACGGTGCCGACCGGCGGCTGGCTGAACACGGCGGTGGGCACGTCGGCATGGTCCGCCGGGGTGGGCTCGCCGCCGAAGAGCGTCTGCGCCACCGCGGCGCCCTCGCGGATCGCCACCGGCGTGAGCTGCAGCCGGTGAGTGACGTCGCCCACGGCAAAGATGTGCGGCACGTGGGTGCGCGAATACTCGTCCACCTGCACCGCGCCGTCGTGGATCGACTGCACGCCGGCGGCTTCGAGGCCGAGACCTTCGGTGTTCGGCACGCGCCCGGTCGCGAACATCACGCCTTCGGCGGTCAACGATTCGCCGCCGTCGAGGGCGACAGCGATCACGCCGTCGCCGCGCTTCGTCAGCGCCTCCGGCTGCGCGTTCAGCAGGATGCGGATGCCTTTCCGCTCCATCTCGGCGTGCAGGAAGCGGCGCACGTCGTCGTCGAAGCCGCGCAGCAGCTCCGGCCCGCGATAGGCGAGCGTGACCTCACAGCCCAGGCCGTTGAAGATGCCCGCGAACTCGACCGCGATATAGCCGCCGCCGAGGATGACGACGCTTCGCGGCAGCGCGCGCAGGTGAAACGCCTCGTCGGAGGTGAAGCCCAGTTCGTGTCCCGGAATCGCCGGCACGTACGGCCGGCCGCCGGTGGCGATCAGGATGTGCTTGGCGGTGAGACGTTGCGCGCCGACCTCGATCGTGTGCGGATCGAGCAGGCGCGCATGGGCGGCATGGACCCTCACGCCCGCCTTGTCCAGCAGATTGCGATAGACGCCTTCGAGCCGCGCGATCTCGCGGTCCTTGTTGGCGATCAGCGCCTGCCACGAGAAGCGCGCGCCTTCGATCGACCAGCCGTAGCCGGCCGCGTCGTCCAGCTCCTCGCGCACGTGCGCGGCGTACACGAGCAGCTTCTTCGGCACGCAGCCGCGGATCACGCAGGTGCCGCCGAGCCGGTCGCGTTCGGCCAGACCCACGCGCGCGCCGAAGCCCGCGCTCATGCGCGCGGCGCGCACGCCGCCGGAGCCGCCGCCGATGACGAAAAGGTCGTAGTCGTGGCCTTGCATCGCGCTTGCTCCGATGGGCGTGGGTCGATGCCCGCATTCTGCCGCTTCGCCGCAGCCGCGCCGCGCGTGCTTAAATCGGCCGTCGCCCGTACGAGCCCCCGACCTGATGCTGCGCTCCGAACCCGATCATCTGGTCGTCGCCTGCGCCGATCTCGATCAGGGTTCGGCTTGGGCTGTGCGGGCGCTCGGCGCCGAGCCGCAGCCCGGCGGACGGCACGCGACGATGGGCACGCACAACCGGCTGCTGAAACTCGGCCCGCGCGTTTACCTGGAACTGCTTGCGATCGATCCGCGCGCCGCGGCCCCCGCGCACCCGCGCTGGTTCTCGCTCGATGATCCGGCCGTGCAGGCGCGCGCGGCGCGTGCGCCGTTCCTGCTGACCTGGGTCGCTTCGACGACCGACATCGTCGAAGCGGTCACCCGCGTTCCGATGCTCGGCGAGCCGCGGGCGTTCACCCGCAACGCTTACGCGTGGCGGCTCGCGGTGACCGAAGGCGGCGCGCTGCCTTTCGGCGGCGTGCTTCCCTCGGCGATCGAATGGAGCGGCGCGCATCCGTGCGATGCGCTCGAAGAGCGCGGCTGCGCGCTGGTCGAGCTATGCCTTTCGCATCCGGCTGCGGCCGGCGTGCTGCCGCTGTTTCGCGAGCTGCGCATCGCCGGCCCGGTGCAACTGAGACCCGGGCCCAAGTCCCTGTGTGCCGTGCTACGCACGCCCCGCGGCATGGTCGAACTGCGCGACGCGTAAGGCGCGCGTCTCCGAAGGGCCGCTTTCGCTGCAACGCGCCAGACGTTCGTTTCGGGGTTGCGGCATTGTCGGCGCGCAATGGCCGCGTTCGGCGGCGCGCGAAGGTCCGGGCGGCTTGACCCCGGTCAAAGGAGTCCGCTCGCCGACGCCGTACGTTGCAGCCTCGTGGGGCGCCGCGCACGGCCGGCGCACCCGGATCGAGGAGACTTCAGTGTTCACGCAGTCGGTCAGGAACATCATGGAGCAGCGCAAGCTGCTCACGGCGCCGCCGCAGACCACGGTGTTGCAGGCGGCGTCGATGATGGCGAAAAAGCACGTCGGCGCGGTGCTGGTGGTCGAAAAAGAGCGCCTGATCGGCATCTTCACCGAGCGCGACGCGGTGTTCCGCGTGATCGCGCGCAAGCTCGATCCGGCGACCACGCCGCTGGCGGAAGTGATGACGCGCGACCCGAAGTCGATCTCGCCGGACAGATCCTTCGGCCACGCGATGCTGCTGATGCACGAGAATCACTGCCGCCACCTGCCGGTCGTCGAAGACGGCAAGCCGGTGGGGATCGTGTCGGCGCGCAACGCGCTCGATCCGGATCTGGAGGAGTTCGTCGCCGAGGAGCGGCGCCGCAAGCACATCGAGGAAACGCGCTGAAGC
>JBKBSH010000060.1:0-9141 GCA_046291795.1 Burkholderiaceae bacterium
CGGTCGAGAATCGTTCCGCGAAGACCTGCGCGCCGTTGACGAGCAGAAGTTCGGCGCCCAGCGCGGCCAGCGCGAGGGTCGTCAGCGCGCGCAGGCGATGCCGTGCGCAATATTGGCGCAGCGCCGCGAGCGCAGCCGCGCCGGCCAGCGCGGCGGCGGCGAACACCCACGGTCGATACTGCGCGAGGTACGGGGCCGCCTCGGCGAAACACGCACAGTCGGGCAGCACGGCGGCAAACAGCCCGAGCAGCCCCGCGAACAGCGCGAGCGACGCGACGGCGCCGCGTGTCGCGCCCGCGCCCCGGCCGGCGAGTTCGCGTCCACCGAGCAGCGCGAGCGCCGGAAACATTGGCAGGATGTAAGCGGGAAGTTTGGACCGGGACACGCTGAAGAAGATCAGCACGACCAGTGCATAAAGCGCCAGGAAGCGCGCGGGATTGAACGCCCGCCCGTGCACCGGCGCACGCACAAGCCCTTGCCACCAGGCGCGCAGGTACGGGAGCGTCCACGGCAACGCGCCGACGGCGAACATCCCGACGAAGTAGTACCACGGCCCGGGCCGGTGATGCATCGGCAGCGCGAATCGCTGCAAGTGCTCGCGCACGAAAAAGAAGTCGAAGAACTCCGGCACGCGCATCTGCATCGCGACGAACCACGGCACCGTCAGCGCCAGCAGCACCGCGAGTCCCGACCGCCAGTGCAGCCGGCGCAGCACCGATGCATCGCGCTCGACGACGACATACGCGGCGAGCGCGAGCGCCGGCAGCACGACGCCGATCAACCCCTTGCTCAGCACCGCCAGCCCCATCATCGCCCACGCGCCGATCATCCACGCGTGTCGGCGCCGGTCGTCGATCGCGTCGCGTTGGGCCAGCAGCAGGCAGAACACCGCAGCGCTCAAGAAGAACGTCAACCCCATGTCGAGCGTCAGCACCTGCGACAGCACGACGTACTCGAGCGTGCTCGCCGCCAGCAGCGCGGCGAACACCCCGGCGCGCCGGCCGAACAGTCGCGATCCCGCGAAAAAGACGGCGAGCACGCCGAGAAAACCGGTCAGCGCGGGCCACAGCCGCGCGGTCCATTCGTCTCCACCGAGCGCCTTGAAGATCGCTGCGCTCGCCCAGTACTGCAGCGGCGGCTTCTCCAGATACGGCAGGCCGTTCAGATGCGGAACGACCCAGTCGCCGCCGGCAGCCATCTCGCGCGGAATCTCGGCGTAGCGCCCCTCGTCGGGGGCGAACAGTTCGCGGTATTCGAGCGTGCCGAACCATGCGAGCAGGGCCAGCACGGCAAGCGCGACGAAGCGCGTCCGCGGCGCAGGCCGGGCGCGCGCCGGCGGCGGCACGCGTACGACGACAGGCGTCATGCGCGCGCAGCGGCATACGCGGCCGCGCAGCCAGCGAGCGGCGCGACGCGCGATTGGGCGTGGGCGTGCGAACGTCAAGTTCAACTTCGTCGTGATGCCGGCCTGTGATCGGCGCGGGCGTGCAGCCGAACGAAACGGCAGGTATCGCTCGCCGGCGGCACGACCCGAGGCCGGAATATAAGGGATGACCCGCACGCGCCCGCGCTCCCGGGATCGCGCGCAGGGCGCTTCCGGGCGCCGCCACCTCGCTGCCGCGCCGACCGGTGCACGCGCACGACCCCGTACTTACCCGCGGTCAGGCGCGACCGCGTTGACCGGGGACCGCCGGCACTGCTCTAATCCGCGCGCCTCTGGAGGGGAGTAGCTCGATCGTCCGGCGCGAGGCCGGGCGGCTGCGGCGTCGCCAACACGGAGGGGAAATCGAGCGGGCGCGCGATTCCCCGCCCGGCGCCGCGAACGGTGCGCATACCGCGCTCCGGCCGGCAAGACCGACAAGGCACGACAACCGCTCTGCGGCCCGCGCCAGGCCGTGCAACGAGGCACTCCCATGATGACCATCGGCACGCCGCTGATGTGGTCGCTCTTCGTGTCCTTCGTTCTCGTCGCCCTGCTCGTCGACTTTTTCGCGATGTCGAAACAGGGAGCGCACAAGGTATCGATCAAGGAAGCCGCGGTCTGGTCGCTCATCTGGGTCGCGGTGACCCTGGCGTTCGTCGGCTGGCTGTGGTGGTACCTGGGCGGACCCGAGGGCAACGCGCTCGCGGACGCCAAGGCGCTCGAGTTCGTCACCGGCTACCTGATCGAGAAGGCCCTCGCGGTCGACAACATCTTCGTGTTCCTGATGGTCTTCACCTACTTCGCGGTGCCGGCCGAGTTCCAGAAGCGCGTGCTGATGATCGGCATCGTCGGCGCCGTCGTGCTGCGCGCGGTGATGATCCTGATCGGCGCGTGGCTGATCGCGCGCTTCCACTGGGTGCTGTACCTCTTCGGCGCCTTCCTCGTGTTCACGGGCGTCAAGATGTGGTGGGCGGCGGGGCAGGAACCCGACCTCGAATCGAACCCGGCACTCGGCTGGATCCGCCGCCGGATGAAGATCGCTCCCGGCTACGACGGCGAGAAGTTCTTCACCGTCGTCGACGGCGTGAAGATGGCCACACCGCTCGCCGTCGTCATCGTGTTGATCGGCATCGTCGACGTCGTGTTCGCGGTCGACTCGATCCCCGCCATCTTCGCGATCACGACCGATCCGTTCGTCGTGCTGACGTCGAACGTCTTCGCGATCCTCGGTCTGCGCGCGATGTACTTCCTGCTCGCCGGTATGCACGAGCGGTTCCATCTGCTGTCGTACGGGCTGGCGATCGTTCTCGTTTTCATCGGCGCCAAGATGCTGCTCGTCGACGTGTACAAGATTCCGGTCGCATGGTCGCTCGTGTTCACCGTGGTCACGCTGGCGGTGACGATGGGGCTGTCGCTGCGAATCCCGCCGAAGGGTGCACCCGGCGGTGCGTATCCGTTCCGCGCCAAGCGACCGGATGAGGCGCAGCGCGCCGTTGCGCGTCACGGCTAGCGCCGCTCGATCCAGTACAGCGCGGCGAGTGCGACGCTCAGCACGACGAGGCTGGGCAGCGCGGCGATCACGATCGGCGGCCAGGTGTGCAGGACGCCCAGGTGCGCGAACAGCTTGTTCAGCATGTAGAAGCCGACGCCGATCATCACACCCGAGAAGATCTTCAGGCTGACGCTGCCCGCGCGAACGTGCAGGTAGGCGAACGGCAGCGCGAGCGCCATCATCACCAGGATCGCGAGCGGATAGAAGACCTTGTTCCAGAACGCGATCTCGTAGACGCCGGTGTCCTGCTGATTGTCGGCGAGGTGCCGCACGTACTGCGCGAGCTTGTACGCGGCCATGCGCTCGGGCCTGACCAGCACGACGCCGAAGATCTCCGGTGTCAGCTCGGATGTCCACATCCGCTGCGGCTCGCGAACGACCTGCGTGCGCAGCGCCGTCGGTGCGGTGTCTGCGGCGACGACGTCGGGCACGCGCGTCTGCACGAGATCGACGAGCCTCCAGTTGCCGCCCGCTTCGCCCGGCACGTAGGTTCCGGACTGCGCGGTCGCGATCGACAGAAGGCGGAAATCGCGATCGAACTCGAAGATCCGCCAGCCCTGCGTGGCTCCGTCGGGCCGCACTTCGCGAACGTTGACGAAACGCAGCCGGTCGACGCGGCCCGCGGCATCGCGGACCGCGTCTCGCACCCACACGCCCGAGCGGAACTGCTGCGACAGCGTGGCCCCAGTCGCCTGCAGCTTCGCGCGCTGCGCAAGTCGTTCGGCGGGCGGTGCGACGACCTCGCCGAGCAGATACGTCAGTGCGACCAGGACGAGACCGACGCGCATCACGCAGGCGGCGAGCCGCCTCGTGCTCATGCCCGACACGCGCATGATCGTGAACTCGGAGTTCGCCGCGAGCTTCGACAGCGCGTAGATCGTTCCGATCAGCGCCGCGATCGGCGCGAGTTCGTAGGCGCGCGAAGGCAGAGACAGCGCGACATAGCCGAAGGCCTGCGCGAGCTGGTAGCCGCCGGCGCCGATTTCTTCGATCTCGTTGACGAGATCGAAGAACGAGAACAGCGCGAGCAGCGCGAAAGCGACGAACGCGCTGGCCGCCGCGATCTCGCGCGACAGATACCGCCGCAGCGTCCTCACGCCGTACCTCTCGCCGCCGGCGCGCGCCGGACCAGCCAGTGCGGCAGCCACCGCTGCATGTAAACGCGCCGGACGAACAGCAGCGCGACGATCGCCGCGACGACGGCATGCACGAGCCACACACCGACCGCAAAGGACACGCGGCCTTGCTGGACCCACGCCTGGACCACCGAGATCGCGTTGTTGTACAGCAGAAACACGAGCACCGCGACGATCAGGTTGAACGAGCGGCCGATGCGCGGATTGGTGTAGGAAAGCGGGATCGCCAGCAGCGCGAGCAGCGCGGTGACCACCGGCAGCGCGATCCGCCACAGCAGTTCGGCGAGGTGCCAGGTCGTCGGCTCATGCAGCAGCGCCTGCGTGGGCTTGGCGCGCGCCTGCAACTCAGCCAGCGGTGCGTCGGGGCGCGTATCGAGGCGGATCGCGTAGCGCTCGAACTCGAGCATCCGGTACTCGGGCAGGCCCGGAGTCCCTTCGTAGCGCCGGCCGCGTTCGAGCACGAGGAAGCGTTCGCCGTCGGGCCGCACGTCGATTGCGCCCTGCGCGGCGACGATCACGCCTTCGCGCCCCTGGCTGCGATGGCTGACGAAGACGCCGCGCACCGTCGAGGTCTGCAGGTCGACGCTCTCGACGAAGAAAACACGATCGGCCCCGCTCGATTCGATGAAGCGGCCGGGCGCCAGCTTGCTCACGTCGTCGCGTTGCTCGAAGCGCTGCTTGCTCTCGATGATCTGCCGGCTCGCCCACGGTGCCACGACCAGCGCGAGTGCGGCGACCAGCGCGATGATCGGCGCGGCGAACCGCAGCACCGGTCCGACCCAGTCGAGCAGGCTGCGGCCGGACGCGAACCACACGACCATTTCGGAGTCGCGGAACGCGCGCGAAAGCGTCATCAGTACCGCGATGAACACGGTCAGCGTCAGCACCGTCGGCAGATAGGTCAGCGCCGTCAGCGCGACGATCGCGAACACGGCCTGATTGTCGACGCGGCCTCCCGCGGCGTCGCCGAGGATCCGCACCAGGCCGACCGAAAAGATGATCGAGAACAGCACGGTGAACACCGCGCCGGCGGTGCTCGAGAGTTCTGCGATCAGGGCTCGTTTGAAGATCATCCGGCTCGGCGTCCGGCGACGCCGCACTCGTGCCCGGCGCGCCGGCGATCGTCGGAACAACCGCCACCGCTATACTCCGCCGCCATCGCGGCGCCGAACCCGCTCGACGCGCCGTCGCGAAAAAAGAGAACGCGCCGAAGCGGCGCAGCCCGTCCCGAACGGATCGACGAACAAAGGATCGGAAGCGCGATGGACATTAGCACGAAGCTGGCCTCGGCCGAGACGGCGAAGGTCGATTGCGTGGCGGTCGGCGTCTATGCCGACGGCGATCTGACGCCCGCGGCGCGCCGCATCGATCAAGCCACCAAGGGCGCGGTGCGCGCGGCGATCGGCAGCGGCGACGCGACCGGAAAGCGCGGCACGACGCTGTTGCTGCGTTCGCTCGCCGGAGTGGCCGCGCCGCGCGTTGCGCTCGTCGGTCTGGGCAAGCGCGAAGAGTTCGGCGACAAGGCGTTCGGCGAAGCCGTTCGCGCGGCCGTCAAGGGTGCCGGGGCGGGAACGCGCGAGCTGGCGATCGCCGCGACCGACTGGGTCGTCAAGGCGGGCAACGGTCCGCGCGACGGCGCCTGGCAGGCGCGCCAGCTCGCGATCGCGGCGCGCGAGACGGTGTTCCGCTCCGACGAACTCAAGAGCAAGAAGGACGACGAAGCTGCCGGCCCCGCGCGCGTTCACCTTCTGCTCGACAAGCGCGACGCCGCGGTCGACCACGGTCTGCAGCAAGGTGTCGCGATCGCCAACGGCATGGCGCTGGCGAAGCGGCTGGGCAATCTGCCGCCGAACGTGTGCACGCCGACCTTCCTCGGCGAACAGGCGAGAAAGCTCGCGAAGGAATTCAAGCTCGGCGTCGACGTGCTCGACCGCAAGCGGATCGAGAAGCTCGGCATGGGCGCGTTCCTCGCGGTCACGCGCGGTTCGGCCGAGCCGCCCCGGCTGATCGTGTTGAAGTACAACGGCGCCGGCAAGGCCGCGCCGATCGCGCTGGTCGGCAAGGGCATCACCTTCGACTCGGGCGGGATTTCGCTGAAGCCCGGCGCGAACATGGACGAGATGAAGTTCGACATGTGCGGCGCGGCTTCGGTGCTCGGCACGATCCGCGCAGCCGCCGAGATGAAACTGAAGGTCAATGTGGTCGGCGTGATCGCCGCGTGCGAGAACTTGCCGTCGGGCACCGCGACGAAGCCGGGCGACATCGTCACGTCGATGTCGGGGCAGACGATCGAGGTGCTGAACACCGACGCCGAGGGGCGGCTGGTCCTGTGCGACGCGCTGACCTACGTCGAGCGCTTCAAGCCCGCTGCGGTGATCGACATCGCCACGCTGACCGGTGCGTGCGTCGTCGCGCTGGGCGACGTCAACACCGGGCTGTTCGCCACGGACGACGCGCTCGCCGCCGAGCTGCTGAAAGCGGCCAGGACCGCGGTCGACCCGGCGTGGCGGATGCCGGTCGACGACGACTACCAGGAGCAGATCAAGTCCAACTTCGCCGACATGGCCAACATCGGCGCGCCCGGCAAGGCCGGCGCCGTGATCGCGGCCTGCTTTCTGGCGCGCTTCGCCAAGCCTTACAAGTGGGCGCATCTGGACATCGCCGGAACCGCATGGAAGACCGGCCCCGCCAAGGGAGCGACCGGCCGACCGGTGCCGCTGCTCGCGCAGTTCCTGCTGGAGCGCGCGGCGTAGGATTATTGCCGCGCGCGGATCGCGCTCGAAGTCTGCCGCACCGATGACCCCGGATTCGACCCGTCCTCGATCCACAGTCAGCCATCCGCGGATCGATTTCCACTTCGGCGTCGACCACCGAATCCGCTACGCGTGCCGTGTCGTGCGCAAGGCGCGCGCCGCAGAAAAGACCGTGCTCGCGTATGCGCGCGACGCCGACACGCTCGCGCGCTTCGACGCCGCGCTGTGGACGTTCTCCGCACTCGAGTTCCTGCCGCACGTGTACGCGGATTCGCCGCTCGCGTCGGCCACGCCGATCGTGCTGACGCTCGATGCCGGCGGCGCTGTCGCGCGCCAGGTGCTGCTGAACCTCGACGACGACGTGCCGCCGGCGTTCGAGACGTGGTTCGCGCGATTCGAACGCGTGATCGAGGTCGTTTCGGTCGACGCCGACGACCGCAGCCGTGCGCGCCAGCGGTTCCGGCGCTATCGGCAGTGCGGATTCGAACCGGTCGCGCACGAGGTCAAGGGCGAATGAGCGATCCGTCCGGAAAGACCCGCCCGCCGCGCGTTGTCGCGCCGGTGGAAGACGACGCCTCGATCCCGGTGCTGACCGAGCGGCTGACGCTGCCGCCGCTCGAGCTGGACTTCACGCTGCCGCCCGCGCCGACGGTGACGGCAACGCCGACCGAAGCGCCGCAGACCATCGCACCCGAAGCGCCCGCGCCCGCCGCATCGACGCCGCCGGCGGCAGCAACACCGCAGGCCGAGATCCCGTGGAGCAGCGCGGAGATCGAACTGCGCGAGGCGATCCTTCGCGACCTCGCCGAGCGCCTGCCGACCGATGTCGAAGGCATCGTTCGCCGGCAGATGAGCGCCGCGATCGACGCGGCCGTGCAGCGGCTCGCCGCCGAGGCGCGGCTGGCGCTCGCCGGCTCGCTGCGCGAGATCGTCGATCGCGCCGTCCGCGCCGAGTTGGAGCGGCTGCGCGGGATGAAGCCATAGGGTCGCCGATCGCGCGCGATCCGGTCAGACCCCCTGCCTGACCAGCGGCGCCTTCAGCGCCTCGGCGAGCACCGCCTGCGTCTCGGCGATGTGCGCGCGCGTGACCGCGTTCAGGCGCGCGTTGCCCGCCTGGCGCCGCAGCTCCGCTTCGAGCCTCACCGCGATCGAGCGCTGCACCGCGCGCACGTCGGCGGCCGCTGCGCTCGTCGGCCGCACCAGCGCGGTCGCGACCCGCCGCGCGTGCTCGCGCTGCAGATTGCGGCGCAGGGTGTCGATGTCGCGGCCGCTGCGAAGCTCGCTCCAGATCGCGTCGGCGAGCTGCGTCTGCACGTCGGCGAATGACAGCAGCCCGCGCTTGTCGGCGACCTTGGTCTCGGCGTCCGCAAGCCGCACCGCGACGCCGTCCGACATCAACTGGTCGAGCACCTTCTTCTGGATGTCGAGCACGACGGTCGCGAGGCTGAAGTCGGTGTTGACGACGACCTGCCCGTCGGGCCTGAAGCGCTCCAGGTGGTCGACGCCGAGCCGGCTCATGAACTTCGGATCGAAGCGGAAGCTGTCGACCGAGAACACCTCACTCGCCAGCAGGTCGAGCGCCTCGCGCTGGCGCGCCGCCGGCACCGGAACGAACAGCGGTCCGTCGCCGGCACCGGCGACCTCGCGCGACGTGTACACGCCGCCGACGTACTTGCCGATCAGCGGCGCGACGAAGCCGATCGCGCCGATTCCGCGCTGCAGGTTGCGCCGGTAGACGGACAGGTTGTCGCCGGGCTTGAGCTCGAACCGCTGCGTTCGCGCGAGCAGCTCGCGTGCAAGAACGACGCGGCGCTTGTAGTACGCGAGCGGATCGCTGCCCAAGTCGAACTGGTTGGCGGTCGGGTCGATGCCGAGGCCGAAGAACCCGCCGGCGTCCTCGTCGGTTGCGTACGCGAGCGCGGGATTGTCGGCCGAACGCGCGGCGATCTTCGCGAGCTCCTCTTTCTCGGTCTCGGGCGGGAACGGGCGGTACGCGTATTCGATCGCCCAGTAGTCGTATTCGCCGAGCGTGACCTGGTTGTAGACGGTCGCCGGCTCGTTCTCCAGCGGCACGTTCAGCGCGTTGTAGTCCATCACCGAGTTGGAGATGCCGTGCGCGCGCGCGTACGCGGCGTCGCGCAGTTTTTCGAGCTGAACGCCGGTCGAACCCTTGAAGTTGTGCCGCAGGCCGAGCGCGTGGCCGACCTCGTGCATCACGACGTCCTTCAGGCTGTCGCGGATGAAGCGGTCCGCGTCGGGTCCCGTCGGATCGATCGC
>JBKBSH010000061.1:0-9061 GCA_046291795.1 Burkholderiaceae bacterium
CGCGCACGGCCTGCCGGCCACCGGCACCGCGGCGCGCTTGCGCGCCGCCGCGGCCGCCGGCGCCCTACCCGCGCGCGAGGCCGAAGCCACGGTCGCGGCGTTTCTCTTCGTCCAGCAGGTGCGCCTGCGCCATCAGGCCGGGTTGGAGATCCTGACCGATGAGAACGCCAACCGCATCGACCCGAACCGTCTGAACGAGCTGGACCGCCGCACGCTGAAGGAAGCTTTCCGCCTCGAGCGCGACCTGCAGGCGCGCCTGGCGATGGACTATCAGCTTCGATGAACCTGATCGACGGGCGATGCGTCGCGTTCGGCGCGTGCGACGAATCACGGATCACGCGGGACGATGTTTCACCACCGACATCGCGGCCGCGATCAGGCTGCTCAGGTCGGAAAGATTCGCCGGCACGATCAGCGTGTTGCCGGTCTTCGCCAGTCGCGCGAACGCCTCGACGTATTTTTCGGCGACCTTCAGATTCACGGCATCCATGCCGCCGGGCGCTTGCGTCGCCTGCGCGACCTTGCGGATCGCTTCGGCCGTGGCCTCGGCGATCGTCAGCACCGCGGTCGCTTCGCCCTGCGCACGGTTGATCGCGGCCTGCTTGTCGCCTTCGGACTTTGCGATGGCCGCTTCCTTCTCGCCGGTCGCGATGTTGATCTGTTCCTGCTTGCGTCCTTCGGAAGAGGCGATCAGCGCGCGCTTCTCGCGTTCGGCTGTGATCTGCTGCTGCATCGCACGCAGGATCTCGGCCGGCGGCGTCAGGTCCTTGATCTCGTAACGCAGCACCTTGACGCCCCAGTTCATCGCGGCTTCGTCGATCGCCGAGACCACGCTGTGGTTGATGAATTCGCGCTCCTCGAACGTCTTGTCCAACTCCAGACGGCCGATGACCGAGCGCAGCGTGGTCTGCGCGAGCTGCGTGATTGCGACGATGTAGTTGCTGGAACCGTAACTGGCGCGCTGCGGGTCGGTGACCTGGAAGAACAGCACGCCGTCGACGGTGAGTTGCGTGTTGTCTCGGGTGATGCAGACCTGGCTCGGCGTGTCGAGCGGGATCTCCTTCAGGCTGTGCTTGTAGGCGATCCGGTCGATGAACGGAATGACGATCTTCAGTCCCGGCGTCAGCGTGGCGTGGTATCTGCCGAGCCGCTCGACGACCCAGGCGTGCTGCTGCGGCACGATGGTCACCGACTTCACGATGAAAACGACCACGACGACCAGCAGCACCAGCAGAACGATCACGGTTCCTTCAAGCATTTTTCTTCTCCGTCACTGGCGTCGTCGCGCCACGACCAGCCGGTTCGCGTGAATCGACTGGATCACGTATTCGCCGGGCTCGGGCTCCTCGCCCGGCGCCAGTTCGACGTCCCACAGCGCGCCCCGATAACTCGCACGGGCGGTGCGCGTCCGGCTCCATTCGCCGACGTGGACGGTCTGCCCGATGTCGAGGTTTTGCAGCGGTTCGGCGATGTCGCCCGCTGCGCGCCCGGCGCGCAACTTGCGCAGGGCGAGCGCGCCGCCGAAACCGATCACGACGGCGGCCGACAGTTGCCATACGAAGGTCGCGCCCGCCAGACTGGCTGCCCCGCCCGCGGCGAGCGCGGTCGCGATCACCAGCAGGTAGAAGGTGCCGGTCAGCAGCTCCGCGAGCAGCGCAGCACCGGCGAGCACGAACCACGCGACCCAGGCGCCCATCGGTTCGCCACGTCTTCTCAGGCGGCGCGCGCCAGTCGGCGCCAGGTCTCGACGACCGTGTCGGGGTTCAGCGAGATCGACCCGATGCCCTGCTGCATCAGCCACTGCGCGAAGTCCGCGTGGTCCGACGGCCCCTGCCCGCAGATGCCGACATACTTGCCCTGCGCGCGACATGCGCCGATCGCCTGCTCGAGGAGCCGCTTGACGGCCGGATCGCGCTCGTCGAAGCCTTCGGCGACCAGTCCCGAGTCGCGATCGATGCCCAGCGTGAGCTGGGTGAGATCGTTCGAACCGATCGAGAAGCCGTCGAAGTACTGCAGGAACGCTTCGGCCAGCACCGCGTTGGACGGCACTTCGCACATCATGATCACGCGCAGCCCGTTTTCGCCTCGCTTCAGTCCGTTTTCGGCGAGCAGTTCGGTGACGCGCCTCGCTTCGGTCAGCGTCCGGACGAAAGGCACCATGATCTCGACGTTGGTGAACCCCATGTCGTCGCGAACGCGTTTCAGCGCCGCGCACTCGAGCCGGAACGGCTCGCGGAAACTCGATGCGATGTACCGCGCAGCACCCCGGAAGCCGAGCATCGGGTTTTCCTCGTCAGGCTCGTAGCGGCTGCCTCCGATCAGCTTCTTGTATTCGTTGCTCTTGAAATCCGACAGCCGGACGATCACCGGCTTGGGCCAGAACGCCGCGGCGATCGTCGCGATCCCCTCGGCGAGCTTGTTCTCGAAGAACGCACGCGGCCCCGCATAGCCGTAGGCGAGCGCCTCGACCGCGCGCTTCAGATCCGCGTCGACGTTCGGATAGTCGAGCACCGCTTTCGGGTGCACGCCGATGTTGTTGTTGATGATGAACTCGAGCCGCGCGAGCCCGACGCCGTCGTTCGGCAACGACTGGAAGTCGAATGCGAGCTGCGGGTTGCCGACGTTCATCATGATCTTGACCGGCAGCTTCGGCAGCGCGCCGTGCTGGACCGTCTCGACCTCCATTTCGAGTCTTCCCTCGTAGACATACCCGGTGTCGCCCTCGGCGCAGGACACGGTGACGATCGCGCCGTCGCGCAGCTTTTCGGTCGCGTCGCCGCAGCCGACCACCGCTGGAATGCCCAGCTCGCGCGCGATGATCGCGGCGTGGCACGTGCGGCCGCCGCGATTGGTGACGATCGCGGCGGCGCGCTTCATCACCGGCTCCCAGTTCGGGTCGGTCATGTCGGTGACGAGCACGTCGCCCGGCTGCACGCGCTCCATCTCGGTGGCGTCGCGGATCACGCGAACGGGGCCGATGCCGATCTTCTGGCCGATCGCGCGGCCGGAGGCGAGCACGGTCGACCTCGTCTTGAGCTTGAATCGCTGCTGCGCCTGGACGTGCGCCTGCGACTTCACCGTCTCCGGGCGCGCCTGCAGGATGTAGATACGACCGTCGATGCCGTCCTTGCCCCATTCGATGTCCATCGGCCGCCCGTAGTGCCTTTCGATCGTCACCGCGTAGCGGGCGAGTTCGAGCACGTCGTCGTCGGTCAGCGAGAAGCGATGCCGTTCTGCGTCGGGCACTTCGACGGTTCTGACGGTGCGCCCGTTCGCCGCGGTCGGATCGAATTCCATCTTGATCAGCTTCGAGCCGAGCGAGCGGCGGATGATCGGGTACTTGCCTGCGGCGAGCATCGGCTTGTGGACGTAGAACTCGTCCGGGTTCACGGCGCCCTGGACGACCGTTTCGCCCAGACCATAACTCGCGGTGATGAAGACCACGTCGGCGAAGCCCGACTCGGTGTCGATCGTGAACATCACGCCCGCGGCACCCAGGTCGCTGCGCACCATCCGCTGCACGCCGGCCGACAGCGCGACGGTCTCGTGCGCGAACCCCTTGTGCACGCGGTAGGCGATCGCGCGGTCGTTGTACAAGGACGCGAAGACTTCCTTGACCCGCGCGACGACGGCGTCGGCCCCCGAGACGTTGAGAAAGGTCTCCTGCTGACCGGCAAACGATGCATCCGGCAAGTCCTCGGCCGTCGCACTCGAGCGAACCGCGACCGAGATCTCGCCCGCAGCGTCGCCCCTCAGCCATTGGTAGAACGTGCGGAGTTCCTGCTCGAGCTGCGGCGGCAGCGGTGCCGATACGACCCAGCTGCGGATCTGCGCCCCGGCGCGCGCCAGCGCCGCGACGTCGCCGACGTCGAGCGTCCTCAGGCGATCGGCGATCCGATGTTCGAGGTCGTTCGCCCGCAGGAACTCGCGAAATGCTTCCGCGGTCGTCGCGAAGCCGTCGGGGACGCGAACGCCCTCTTCGGCGAGTTGGCTGAGCATTTCGCCCAGCGAAGCATTCTTGCCGCCGACCGACTCCACATCGGTCATGCGCAACTGACTGAACGGAACGACGTACTTGCCGCGCTGCATCGCGCCTCTCCCCGAGTCTCACCGGCGCTGCGCCGAGTCGCCGATGCGCTGTGACAGAATCGCGCGGATTCTACCGACCCGTCGCAACCTCATGCCCGATCGCCACGCCGGACCGCACGAACGCACCGTGCTTTTCGTTTCCGACGGCACCGGCATCACCGCCGAGACCCTCGGCCACAGCGTGATGACGCAGTTCGAGTCGCTCAACTACCGGCAGATGCGGCTGCCGTTCGTCAACACGCCGGAGAAGGCGCGCGAGGCCGCCGCTCGCATCGACGAGATCGGCCGGCGCGACGGCAAACGGCCGATCGTCTTCTCCACGCTCGTCGATCCCGTGTGCAACGGCGAGCTGCGGCGGGCCGACGCGCTGATCCTCGACCTGTTCCAGTCCTTCGTCGAACCGCTCGAGCAGGAACTCGGCATCAAGTCGACCCACACCGTCGGACGCTCGCACAACATCTCGGACTCGGAGAGCTACAAGCACCGCATCGAGGCGATCAACTTCGCGCTGGCGCACGACGACGGCCAGTCGGCCAAGGGGCTTGCGGCGGCGGACGTGATCCTCATCGGCGTTTCGCGCAGCGGAAAGACGCCGACGAGCCTGTACCTGGCGATGCAGTACGGCGTCAAAGCCGCGAACTACCCGTTGATCCCCGAGGACTTCGAACGCGACGCGCTGCCTTCGGCGCTTCCGCCGTACCGGCACAAGCTGTTCGGTCTGTCGATCGCTCCCGAGCGGCTTGCCGAAGTGCGCAACGAGCGACGGCCGAACAGCCGCTACGCGTCGCTGGAAAACTGCCGCTACGAGGTCGCCGCGGCCGAACGGCTGATGCGCCGCGAGGGCATCCGCTGGCTGTCGTCGACGACCAAGTCGATCGAAGAGATCGCCGCGACGATCATGCACGAGATCCGCCTGGAGCGGCGCTCGTTCTGATCAGCGGTACATCCACGCGCGCGTCGGCGGCAGCTCGGTCGGTCCGGGGGCTTCCTGCCGGCTGGCGAGCACCTGGTAGATGTTCATCCAGCCCTGCGTGAAGCCGTACGAGCAGCCCGCCAGATAGGCGCGCCAGACACGCAGCGTCTTCTCGCTGACCAGTTTGCGCGCGGCTTCGACCTGCGCCTCGAGCCGGCGCGACCAGTGCGCGAGCGTCTTCGCGTAGTGCGGCCGCAGGCTCTCGACGTCGTACACCTCGAAGTTCTGCGCGGACATCTCGCGGACGACCAGATGCAGATGCGGCAGCTCGCCGTTCGGGAACACGTACTTGTCGATGAAATCGCTTGCGCCCGAGCCGACCGGCCGGTTGTCGACGTCGGCCGACGTGATGCCGTGGTTCAGGAACAGCCCGCGGTCGCGCAGCAGCCGCCGTACGACGCCGAAGTAGGCCGGCAGGTTGCGCAAGCCGACGTGCTCGAACATGCCGACGCTCGACACTTTGTCGAACGCGCCTTCGCCGAAGCGCGCAGGCGCCTCGCGGTAGTCGAGCAGCAGCGCTTCGACACGATCGCCGAGCCCGGCCGCGGCGAGCTGCTCGCGCGCGCGCGCGTGCTGGTTGTCCGACAACGTGATGCCGACCGCCCGCACGCCGTAGTGGCGCGCGGCGTGCAGGATCAGCCCGCCCCAACCGCAGCCGATGTCGAGCAGCCGTTCGCCTGGCTGCAGGCGCAGCTTGCGACAGATGTGGTCGAGCTTGGCGACCTGCGCGGCCTCGAGCGTCTCCTCGCCGGTCGGAAAATATGCGCACGAGTAGACCATCCGTTCGTCGAGCCACAGCCGATAGAAGTCGTTGCCGACGTCGTAGTGATGCTTGATGTCGGCGCGGTCCTGCCTCGGCGAGTGCCGCGCGAACGCCGCCGCGACGCGCGCGGTGACCGGCGCACCGCCTGCCGCAGCCAGCCTTTCGGCGATCACGATGATGTCCATGATGTCGCCGTCGACGTCGATGCGCCCCTCGACGAAGGCTTCGCCGAGCGCCGCCAGCGTCGGGCGCGCCAGCGCCGGCAGCACGTCCGGGTCGCGGATCGTCATCACGACGCGCGCGGGCAGGCCAAAGCTCACGCGCGAGCCGTCGGGCAGCACGAGGTCGAGCGGCTGGCCGCCATGAGCCCGGATCGTTTCGGCGAGCCGCTCGAGCCCTTGCCCCACTGCCTTGCCGACGACCTTGCGCGTCGCCCTCACCAGCAGACCGTCATCCCACATCATCGCCTCCGTCGGACTGCGACGGCGCATTCTTGCCGAACGCGCGGTCGTCGCCAAGAGGGTGCACCCTCCCCGCGTTGGGGCTCAGCAACCGTCGCCGGCGCTCGAACAGGCAGACGGCCGCCGCCGACACGACGTTCAACGATTCGACGGAAGACGCCATCGGAATGGTCACGACCGCGTCGCACACGGCGCGCGCACCCGCCGACAGCCCGCGCCCCTCGGCCCCGAAGATCCAGCCCATCGGTGCGGCGGGCAGCGCGACCTCCCACAGCGACGTCGCCGCGTGCGCGTCGGCGCCGAACCACGGTCGCAGCGCCGTTTTGACATGCGCCGGATCGGCGATCTCGTGCAATGCGAGAGCGAAGTGCGCACCCTGCCCCGCCCGCACGACCTTCGGCGCCCAGAGCGCGGCCGTGCCGGGGCCGGCGAGCACGTGCCGGACGCCCGCCGCGGCCGCGACGCGCAGCAGCGCGCCGACGTTGCCCGGATCCTGCACGCCGTCCAGATACAGCGCATCGGCGGCGAGATCGCGCGGCTCGGGCGCGTGCGTGACGGCGATGACCGCGATCAATCCGGCGCCGCGCTCGACCGGCTAACGCCGGTCGAACAGCGCGGCGGCGAGCTCGTAGCACGCGACGCCTTCGTGCGCGAGCTGCGCCGCAATCCGCTCGACGGCCTGCCCCCGCGCTCCGCGCCGCACCAGCAGCGCCTCGATCGGGTGTGCTGCGGCGCGCGCGGCATCGATCACGTGGACGCCTTCGGCGAGCGTTCGACCCGCGAGCCGGATCTGCCGCGACGACTCCGCGAGGCGCAGCCACGCGCGGAAGCGCGGATTCGCCTCGGACGCGATGCTTTTCATGCGCCAGGCAGCAGGGCGCGGACGGGCGCGAACGAGCGCCGATGCACGGCACACGGGCCGAGCTCGCGCAGGCGCCGCAGGTGTTCGGGCGTCGGGTAACCGAAGTGCCGGGCGAAGCCATAGCCCGGATGCGTCGCGTCGATCGCCCGCATCAACCCGTCGCGATGCACTTTGGCGAGGATCGATGCGGCAGAAATCGCCGGTTCGATCGCGTCTCCCCTCACGATGGCACGCGCGGGAATCGCCAAACGCGGTACGCGGTTGCCGTCGACCAGCGCGAAGCTCGCCGGCGGGTCGAGCGCCTCGATCGCGCGCCGCATCGCAAGCAGGCTCGCCTGCAGGATGTTCAGCGCATCGATTTCCTCGACGCTGGCTGTACCGATCGCCCAGGCCAGCGCACGGGCGCGGATCGACCGCGCGAGCGCCTCACGCTGTCCGGCGGACAGCCGTTTCGAATCGCGCAGTCCGTCGATGTTCGCGTGCGGGTCGAGGATCACCGCCGCAGCGACGACGGGTCCCGCAAGCGGTCCGCGACCCGCTTCGTCGGCGCCGCAGACGGTTTGCCGATTCGCTCGCCGCGCGGCGTGCGCCGGCACCGCGAAAAAATCGGTCGTCGCAGCGCCGCGCCGTCTCATCGTTTCGCCGTCGCCAGGATCGCGTCGGCCGCGAGCGCGGGTGTATCCCGGCGCAGGGCCTCATGCATCGCCGCGAAGCGTTCGCGCAACCGCTCGCACCGCGCCGGATCGTCGAGCTGACGCATCAGCGCATCGGCGATCGCGTGCGCGCTCGCGTCGTCCTGCAGCAGTTCGGGGACCAGCGATTCGCTGGCGAGGATGTTCGGCAATCCGACCCACGGCAGATAGCCCATGCGGCGCATGATCCACCACGAAAGCCGCGGCATGCGGTAGACGATCACCATCGGCTTCTTGTACAGCGCGACCTCGAGCGTGGCCGTTCCGCTCGCCACGAGCGCGCCGTCGGACGCCTCGATGCAGTCGTGCGAGTGGCCGTCGACCAGCGTCGTGTACGGCGCCGCGTCGGGCGCGGCCGCGAGCAACGCCTCGAGGCGTTCCCGCAGGTCGGTGCCGGCGCTCGGCACGACGAAGCGCGCACGCGAATGTCGCCGGGCGATCTGCGCGAGCGCGTCGAACAGCGCCGGCGCGATGTGCTCGATCTCCGCGCGCCGGCTGCCGGGCAGCGCGGCGATCAGCGGGTCGCCGTCGATACCGAGCCGTGCGCGCGCTGCGCGCGAATCCGGCGCGAGGGCAATCTCGCTCGCCAGCGGATGCCCGACGTACGTCGCCGGGATGCCCGCGCGGTCATAGATCGCCTGCTCGAAGGGGAAGACCAACAGCACCCGGTCCGCGGCGCGGCGGATCTTTTCGATTCGATCGCGCCGCCACGCCCAGATCGACGGACTGACATAGTGAACGGTCGGCACGCCGGCCGCGCGCAACCGTGTTTCGAGCCGCAGATTGAAGTCGGGCGCATCGACGCCGACGAACACGCGCGCCTGTTCGCGTACCACGCGTTCGCGCAGCTGCGCCCGCAACGCGAGCAGGCGCGGCAGCTCGCCGATCACCTCCGCGTAGCCGCGCACCGACAGCTCGCGCACGTGCCACCACGCTTCGCATCCCTGCGCGACCATCCGGTCGCCCGCCACACCGGCGCAACGCGCCTGCGGATCGCGCCGGCGCAGCGCGCCGATCACCGGCGCAGCCAGCAGATCCCCCGACGCCTCGCCGGCCACGAAGGCGTACAGTGGGTCGCCCATCGCCCTCAGCGGACGATGCCGCGGCCGGAGCTGTGCACGAAGGCGCGCAGCGCATGCAGATGCGCTGCCGCGCCGGGCGCTTCGGCCGCGATCGAATCGATCGCCGCGCACGCCTCGGCGACCGTCCGCCCTTCCCTGT
>JBKBSH010000062.1:0-8940 GCA_046291795.1 Burkholderiaceae bacterium
ACCGGAAGACCGTACGCGGAGATCGTGCGCGATTTCCGCGAGCGCGGCGTCGAGTTCCGCGTCTGCACCAACACGCTGACGCGAAGGCAGATCGACACCGCGGCGGTCATCCCCGAGGCGGTGCTCGTGCCGTCGGGCATCGCCGAGATCAGCCGTCTGCAGGCGCGCGAGGGCTACGTCTACCTGCGCCTGTAGCGGCCCGCGTCTTACCGGTCTTCGAGGACGTCGGCGCCCGGCGGCGGCACGAAGCGGAACGCTTCGGCGTCGACCTTCGGGTTGCGCTCGACCCTGGCGAACCGCAGCAGCGAGATCTGGCCAAAGCTGTCCGTCAGCTGCATCGCCGCGGGCAGCCCGTCGCGAAATCCGATCTCGATGCGCTCGAAAGGCGAATCCTTGGCGCGCGGTCTGGCGACGACCCATTGCAGCCCGTCGCGGCTGCCGGCGTCGGCGACCTCGAACTCCTTTTCGAACTCGTTGGAGCCGAACAGGATCGACGCGGGGCTGGCTGGGATCGCGCCGGCGAGCTTCTTGACGGTGACCTGGTTCAGATCCTTGTCGTAGAGAAACAGCCGGTCGCCGTCGGCGACGATGATCTGCTCGTACGGCTTGTCGTAGACCCAGCGGAACCGGCCGGGCCGCTGAAACACGAAGCGGCCGGTCGAGTTCTGGGCGGTCGCTGCCGCGCGGCTCGTCACGCGCTGCGTGAATTCGCCCCGCGCGGTCCTGGTCTGCGACAGGAAGCTGCGGAGCTCATCGACTGCGCCGGCGTGGGCGGCGAGGCTCGCGAGCGCCAGCGCGGCTGCCAGCGACGCCATGCCGAAAAGTCGCGGCAGCAGGTTCGCCATCACGTCTCCCGGCTCGGCACCAGGATCTCGCGATTGCCGTTCGGCTGCATCGGCGAGACGAGCCCGGCCTTTTCCATGTCTTCGAGCAGGCGTGCTGCGCGGTTGTAGCCGATGCGCAGATGGCGCTGCACCAGCGAGATCGACGCGCGCTTGTTCTTGACGACGATCTCGACGGCCTGGTCGTACAACGGGTCGGCCTCGTTGGCGTAACCCGCACCCGCCTGACCGTTGCCGCCGGGGCCGGCCGCTTCGGCCTCGGGCGCATCGAGCACGCCTTCGACGTACTGCGGGTCGCCTCGGCTCTTGAGGAACTCGACGACGCGGTGCACCTCGGCGTCGCTGACGAAGGCGCCGTGCACGCGCACCGGCAGGCCGGTGCCGGCGGCCAGGTACAGCATGTCGCCCTGGCCGAGCAGCGTCTCCGCGCCCATCTGGTCGAGGATCGTGCGCGAATCCACTCGGCTCGACACCTGGAAGCTGATTCGCGCGGGGATGTTCGCCTTGATCAGCCCCGTGATCACGTCCACGCTGGGCCGCTGCGTCGCGAGGATCAGGTGCATCCCGCAGGCGCGCGCCTTCTGCGCGATTCGCGCGATCAGCTCCTCGACTTTCTTGCCGGTGACCATCATCAGGTCCGCCAGCTCGTCGATCACGACGACGATCATCGGCAGCGGCTCGAGCGGCTCGGGCGCTTCGGGTGTCAGCGAGAACGGGTTGCCGATCGGCTCGCCGCGGGCAGCGGCCTCGGCGATCTTCGCGTTGTAGGTCGACAGGTTGCGAACGCCGAGCTTGCTCATCAACCGGTAGCGGCGATCCATCTCGCGCACGCACCACTGCAGCGCGTGGCCGGCCTCGCGCATGTCGGTGACGACCGGCGCGAGCAGATGCGGGATGCCCTCGTAGACGGACAGTTCCAGCATCTTCGGGTCGACGAGGATCAGCCGCACCTGCGACGGGTCGGCCTTGTACAGGATCGAAAGGATCATCGCGTTGATGCCGACCGACTTGCCCGATCCGGTCGTTCCCGCCACCAGCAGGTGCGGCATCCGCGCCAGATCGACGACGACCGGCTTGCCCGCGATGTCCTTGCCGAGCCCGAGCGTCACCAGCGAATGGCTTTCGTTGTAGACCGCCGAGCCGAGGATCTCGGACAGTCGGACGACCTGCCGCTTCGGGTTCGGCAGCTCGAGCCCCATCAGGTTCTTGCCGGGGATCGTCTCGACCACGCGGATCGATACCAGCGACAGCGCGCGCGCCAGGTCCTTCGCCAGGTTGACGATCTGGCTGCCCTTCACGCCGACGGCGGGCTCGATCTCGTAGCGCGTGATCACCGGGCCTGGATACGCGGCGACCACGGCGGCGTCGACGCCGAAGTCCTTGAGCTTCTTCTCGATCAGCCGCGACGTGAACTCGAGCGTCTCGGTCGAGATCGCCTCCACCCCGGGCGGCGGTTCGTCGAGCAGATCGAGCGCGGGCAGCTTGCCGTCGGCGAGTTCCGCGAACAGCGGGACCTGCTTTTCCTTCTGCCTGCGCTCGGACGGTTTGACGTGCGCCGACGGGCGCTCGATGTGCACGGGCGGCGCGTCGTCGATGCGGCTGCGCTCCTGCGCGAGCGCGGCTTCGCGGCTGCGCGCGGCGATTTTGTTGATTGTGCGGTCCTGCCTGGCTTCGCGCGCCGCGCGCACGCGATCGACGAGCCGCTCGAAGAACGCGCCGACGCGCTCGGCCACCGAAAGCCACGAGAAGTCGAAGAACAGGCTCGCACCGAGCAGCGCCGCGACCAGCAGCACGACGGTGGCACCGGTGAAGCCGACGCCGCTGGCCAGCAACTCGCCGACATAGCGGCCGAGCACGCCGCCGCGATCGTCGGGCAGATGACGCGAAACGCTGTACAGCCGCAGATACTCGACGCCGGATGCGCCGATCATCAGCGCGACGAGGCCGATCGCCTGCAGCCAGTCGGGAAGCCCGTGGTTCGCGTACGGCGCGTGCAGGCGGCGGAAGCCGCGCACGACCCACGCGCAGCCCGCGGCGACCAGCAACCACGCGGAAAAGCCGAACACCAGCAGCAGCACGTCGGCGAGCCAGGCGCCGACGCGTCCGCCGACGTTGTGCACCGTCGCGCCGGTGGCCGCGTGCGAGAAGCCGGGATCGGCGCGATCGTACGTCGCGAGGATCGTCGCCAGCGCGATCACCGCGACCGCGCCGACGATCCAGCCCGCTTCGGCGACGAGCCGCGTCACGCGCGGCGATGTCTGTGCGGGCTCGGTCGTCCGCCGGCCGCGCCCTGCCGCGCGCGCGCCGCGCTCGGATTCGCCGCCCGTTTCGGCCCTCGTCGTCATCGCGGCGATTATAGGTGTGCAGGTCGTGCTCTCTCGCAGATCGGCCTTCCGGCATCCTGCATTCGTCGCGCTGGACCGGCGTCCGCGCTGCCTGCGGCGCCCTTCGTCGCGCTCGCTTGCGGGGCCATGCGCCGGCGAACGGAATCGGTTCGATCGCAGGGGCCGCGTACGCGCTGCCCGATTGCGTGAATGGCTCGCCGCGCGAAAGACCGCCACCTATAATTCGCCCGCGACCACCGCGGGGCGATCCGCTGAGGGGATATCGATGACGACCCACCGACACGCGCGCGTGCTGATCCTCGGATCGGGACCCGCGGGCTATACGGCCGCGATCTACGCCGCGCGCGCGAATCTGAAGCCGATGCTGATCACGGGGCTCGCGCAAGGCGGCCAGTTGATGACGACGACCGACGTCGACAACTGGCCGGGCGATGCGGACGGCGTGCAGGGGCCCGAACTGATGGCGCGCTTGCAGAAACACGCCGAGCGCTTCGACACCGAGATCGTCTTCGACCACGTTCACACGGTCGACCTCGCCGTGCGGCCGTTCAGGCTCGCGGGCGACGCGGGTACGTACACCTGCGATGCGCTGATCGTCGCCACCGGCGCTTCGGCCAAGTACCTCGGCCTGCCGAGCGAGCAGGCCTTCATGGGCAAGGGCGTGTCCGGCTGCGCGACCTGCGACGGGTTTTTCTATCGCAACCAGGACGTGTGCGTGGTCGGCGGCGGCAACACGGCGGTCGAAGAAGCGCTGTATCTGGCCAACATCGCATCCAAGGTGCACCTGATCCACCGCCGCGACAAGTTCCGCGCCGAGCCGATCATGGTCGACAAGCTGATGGCCAGGGTCCGGGAAGGCAAGATCGTGCTGCACCTCTGGCACGAAGTCGACGAAGTGCTCGGCGACGACAGCGGCGTGACCGGCGTGCGAGTCCGGGACAATCGAACGGGCCGGAAGACCGACTTGCCGGTGCAAGGCTGCTTCATCGCGATCGGCCACCAGCCGAACACCGACATCTTCAAGGGCCAGCTCGAGATGGCCAACGGCTATATCGTCACGCGGGGTGGCTCCGAAGGCATGGCGACGGCGACCAGCGTGCCCGGCGTGTTCGCCGCGGGCGACGTGCAGGACCACGTCTACCGGCAGGCGGTCACGTCGGCGGGTACCGGCTGCATGGCGGCGCTCGACGCGCAGCGTTGGCTCGAGGCGCAGGAACCGTCGCCCGCGCCCGCGGCCGAGCGCGCGGCGGTCACCGTCTGAGTCCGGCGTATTTCCTGTGGCCCAGCGGATCCGGGGCCTGGGAGAACTCGCCCGCCTGCGCGACGAGCTCGCGCAGCGCACGCGGGACGAAGCGGATCGCCGCCGCGACGAGGCGCGGCAGCGGCAGCGCGAAACGGCCGCCGCGAACGAGTTCAGGAACGCAGTCGAAGCGCTCGGCGGCGTCAAGCCGCTCGCGCCGCACGGCCGCAGGCATCACGTTCGGCCCCCGCACCCGCCGCACCCGAAGCAACGCCAGCTCGACGAGCAACAAGTGCTCGCGCAGTCCGTATCCGACGAGATCGACATCGACTCGCTGCTCGACACCGACGACTCGTTGTCGTATCGGCGGCCCGGCATCGGTCCGGATGTCTTGCGCAAGCTGCGGCGCGGCGGCTGGGTGATCCAGTCCGAACTCGACCTGCACGGCCACCGCGTCGAGCAGGCGCGAGAGGAACTCGCGGCGTTCCTCAAGGACGCGCTCAAGCGCGGGCAGCGCTGCGTGCGCATCGTCCACGGCAAGGGGCTCGGATCAAAGGATCGGCAGCCCGTGCTCAAGGGCAAGGTGCGCGCGTGGCTCGTCCAGCGCGACGAGGTGATCGCCTTCTGCCAGGCGCGCGCGGCCGAAGGCGGCAGCGGTGCGCTCGTGGTCCTGCTGCGGCCGTCGACCGCGGCCGTTTCAAGGCCCTGACGTGCAGCCGCAGACCGTCATCGTCCCGGCGATCGAGTTTCTGGCCGTGCTCGCCTGCGCGTTCTCGGGCTTTGCCGAAGCGCGCAGCAAGCAGATGGATCCGGTCGGCGTGTTCACCGTGGCCTTCGTCACCGCGTTCGGCGGCGGCACGCTGCGCGACCTGCTGCTCGACCGTCGCCCGTTCTTCTGGGTGCAGCACGACGAGTACGTGATCCTGATCCTCGCGCTGACGCTGATCGCCGCGCCGGTCATGAAGCTGGCCCAGCGCGTGATCGCGCCGACCGCGTTCCTGGTCGCCGACGCGATCGGACTGGGATTCTTTTCGATCGCCGGCGCTTCGGTCGCGCTTTCCTTCGACCTGCCGTGGATCGTCGTCTCGATGATGGGCGTGATCACCGGGGTGGCCGGCGGCATCCTGCGCGACGTGATCCTGAACGAGGTGCCGATGGTCCTGCGCGACGGCAAGCCGTATGCGCTCGCCGCGTTCGTCGGCTGCTGGTTCTACCTGATGATGATCCACGCCGGTTCGCCCGAGCCGATCGCGCTGTGGACCTCGGGCACGCTGATCGTCGCGATCCGGTTGATCGCGTGGCGCGCGAACTGGACGATCAAGTAACCTCAGACGGCGGCTTCGCCCGTCTCGCCGGTGCGGATGCGGATCACCTGCTCGACCGGACGCACGAAGATCTTGCCGTCGCCGATCTTGCCGGTGCGTGCGGCGCGCGTGATCGCCTCGATCGCACGCTCGACCAGCGCGTCGGCGACGACCGCCTCGACCTTGACCTTCGGCAGGAAGTCGACGACGTACTCGGCGCCGCGATACAGCTCGGTGTGGCCCTTCTGGCGCCCGAAGCCCTTGACGTCGGTCACGGTCAGCCCGCTGACGCCGACTTCCGCGAGCGCCTCGCGCACTTCGTCGAGCTTGAACGGCTTGATGATTGCGGTGATCTGTTTCATTGGCTGGCCTCGAACGGATTCGGCGGGATTCTAGCCTGCCGACTCCTCGCGGAACCGGTTGGTGATCGGATAGCGCCAGTCGCGACCGAATCCACGGTGCGTCACGCGGATTCCGACCGGCGCCTGGCGGCGCTTGTATTCGTTCAGGCGAATCAGCCTGACGACCTTGCGAACGACCGTAGGGTCGAACCCGGCGGCGACGATCTCGTCGACGCTCTCGCCCTGCTCCATGTAGCGCTCGATGATCGCGTCGAGCACGTCGTACGGCGGCAGCGAGTCCTGGTCGGTCTGGTCCGCTCGCAACTCGGCGCTCGGCGCGCGGCGGATGATGCGCTCGGGAATCACGTGCGACAGCCCGTTGCGGTAATGCGCGAGCGCGTAGACGAGCGTCTTGCGGATGTCCTTGATGACCGCGAAGCCGCCGGCCATGTCGCCGTACAGCGTGCAGTAGCCGACCGCCATCTCGCTCTTGTTGCCGGTGGTCAGCACGATCGAGCCGTACTTGTTCGACAGCGCCATCAGCAGCGTGCCGCGGATCCGCGCCTGGATGTTCTCCTCGGTCGTGTCCCACGGCAGACCGCGAAACTCGTCGGCGAGCGCCGCGAGAAAGCCGTCGAACACGGGCTTGATCGGGATCTCGTCGTACCGCACGCCGAGCGTGTGCGCGATCGCGCGCGAATCGACCCACGAGATCTCGCGCGTGTACTGCGACGGCATCATCACCGTGCGCACGCGGTCGGCGCCGAGCGCATCGACCGCGATCGCCAGCGTCAGCGCCGAGTCGATGCCGCCCGACAGCCCGATCAGCGCACCGGGGAAGCCGTTCTTGCCGAGGTAGTCGCGCACGCCGAGCACGAGCGCGCGGTACGCCTGCCGCTCGAGCGGCCCCTGCTCGGCGCATTCACCGGGCTGCGGCACGCCGTCGGTGAAATCGGCGAGCATCAGATGCTCGTCGAACTGCGGCGCCATCTGCGTCAGCGCACCGTCGGCGCCGAGTACGAAAGAGGCGCCGTCGAAGACAAGCTCGTCCTGCCCGCCGACGAGGTTCGCGTACACGAGCGGCAGCCCGTAGCGCGAGACGTTCTCGCGCATCGTCGCCAGCCGCAGCGCCTGCTTGCCGAGATGAAACGGCGAGCCGTTGAGCACGAGCAGCACCTGCGCGCCAGCCGCCTTCGCGCACTCGGGCGCGTACGGATACCAGGTGTCCTCGCAGATGTTCAAGCCGAAGCGGGTCCCGCCCACCTCGAAGACGAACGGACGATTGTCCGGCGTGAAGTAGCGCTGCTCGTCGAAGACGTCGTAGTTCGGCAGGTCGTGCTTGCAGTACGTCCCGCCGACGAGTCCGCCGTGCAGCACCGACGCGGCGTTGAAGCGCCGTCCCTCGCGGGCCAGCGGGTGGCCGACGACCACGTGCAGATCGGGAAACTGCAGCAGTTGAGCGGCGAGCTTGCCGAGCGCGGCGTCGGAGGCTTCGTAGAATGCGCGGCGCAGCAGCAGATCCTCGGGCGGATAACCGCTCAGCGCCAGCTCCGGCGTCAGCAGCACTTGCGCGCCGGCCCGTGACGCGCTCGCCGCCATGTCGAGGATGCGGCGGCTGTTGCCCTCGAAATCGCCGACGGTGCAGTTGATCTGTGCGACGGCGACCCGGACCCGCGAACTCATTCGGCGAACCACTGGAAGTGTCGCGCAATTATCGCACGCAGGTATTCGGCGACATCGCGTCGATCGGCCGCGACGCGTGGACGCGGCTCGTCGCGAACGACGCCGACGCCAATGCTTTCGTGCGGTACGACTACCTGCACGCGCTCGAAGCGAGCGGCTGCGTCGGCCGCCGCACCGGCTGGACACCGCAGCATCTTGCGCTGTGGCGCGGCGACCAGCTCGCTGCAGCCGTTCCGCTGTACGCGAAGTCGCACTCCTTCGGCGAGTATGTGTTCGACTGGGCGTGGGCGGATGCTTACGCCCGATACGGGCTGCGCTACTACCCGAAGCTCGTCGCCGCCGTTCCGTTTGCGCCGGTCGCGGGCACGCGGCTTGTCGCCGCCGACGAGAACGCGCGCGCCGCCGCGGCCGAGGCGCTGCTCGCGCACGCCCGGGCGAGCGGGCTGTCTTCGCTGCACGTGCTGTTCGCGCCGCCGGCGCAGATCGAGCGGCTCGCATCGCTCGGCCTGCTCGTGCGGCGCGGCGTGCAGTTCCACTGGCGCAACGCGGGCTACGCGAGCTTCGACGACTTCCTCGCGCGGCTGGCGCAACCGAAGCGCAAGAAGATCCGCGCCGAGCGACGGCACGTCGCGCAGGCCGGCGTGACGGTCGAACGCCGCGTCGGCACCGCCATCGCCGCCGCCGACTGGGACTTCCTCCACCGCTGCTACCGCGCGACCTACGCGGCGCACGGCTCCACACCCTACCTGAACCGCGAGTTCTTCCATCGATTGGGCGAGTCGATGCCGCAGCATCTGGTGCTCGCCATCGCGCACCGCCAACGGCAGCCGATCGCCGCTGCGCTCGGAGTCTTCGACGATGCGCGGCTGTACGGCCGGCACTGGGGCGCGGTGGAACACGTGCCGTGCCTGCACTTCGAGTGCTGCTACTACCAGATGATCGAGTTCGCGATCGAACGGCGGCTCGCGGTGTTCGAGGGCGGCGCGCAGGGCGCGCACAAGCTCGCGCGCGGGCTCGATCCGGTGGCCACGGCCTCGGCGCACTGGCTCGCCGAACCTTCGATGCGCGCGACCGGCGCGGTCGAGGACACGCTCGACGAGCTGAACGAGCATCGCGCGTGGCGCCGGCCCGCGGCTGACGCGCCGCGTTAGCCCGTCGCGTCGTCCGCGACCGCAAGCGACACGC
>JBKBSH010000063.1:0-8926 GCA_046291795.1 Burkholderiaceae bacterium
GATGCACGAAACCCCGATGCTCGACGAGCTCGAAAGCGGTCCGTGGCCAAGCTTCGTGACGGGACTGAAGCGCCTGGCGAAGGACAAGGACTACATGGTCGACGTACTCGGCCAGCTCGAGACGTCCTACGAAACCCGCAAGGGCTACTGGAAGGGCGGCACGGTCAGCGTGTTCGGTTACGGCGGCGGCGTGATTCCGCGCTTCACCGAGCTGAAGGACGAGAACGGCAATCCGAAATTCCCCGATGCGGCCGAATTTCACACGCTGCGCGTGATGCCGCCGGCGGGCATGCATTACTCGACCGCCATCTTGCGCAAGCTCGCCGACATCTGGGAAGAGCACGGCTCGGGTCTGATCGCCTTTCACGGCCAGAGCGGCGACATCATGTTCCAGGGTGTGAAGACCGACAAGGTCCAGGACGCCTTCGACGCGATCAACGAAGCCGGCTTCGACCTCGGCGGCGCCGGCCCGGCCGTCCGCACATCGATGTCGTGCGTCGGGCACGCGCGCTGCGAGCAGTCGTGCTACGACGAGGCGAAGGCGCACCGCACGGTGATCAACAACTTCCTGGACGACATCCACCGTCCGGCGCTTCCGTACAAGTTCAAGTTCAAGTTCTCCGGGTGCCCGAACGACTGCATGAACTCGGTGCAGCGCGCCGACCTGGCGGTCATCGGCACGTGGCGCGACAACATCAAGACCGACGAGGCGCTGGCGAAGAAGTGGTTCGCCAAGCACGGCATGACGGAACTCGTCAACGACGTGGTCGCGCGGTGTCCGACTCGCGCGATCCAGGTCAAGGAGCTGAAGGACCTGCGCCAGGGTCCGAAGATCTCGACTGTCGCCGTCAGCGACACGCACGGCCTGGAGATCGACAACGCCGACTGCGTTCGCTGCATGCACTGCATCAACGTGATGACGGGCGCGCTGGCGCACGGCGACGACACCGGGGCGACGATCCTGTGCGGCGGCAAGCGCACGCTGAAGATCGGTGACCTGATGGGAACGGTCATCGTGCCGTTCATGAAACTGTCGACCGACGAGGACCGCGAGCAGCTCGTCGATCTGGCCAAGCGGATCGTCGACTTCTTCGCCGAGAACGCGCTCGAGCACGAGCGCATCGGCGAGACGATCGAGCGCATCGGGCTGGTCAACTTCCTCGAAGGCGTGGGGCTCGACGTCGACCCGAACATGGTGTCGGCGCCGCGGACCAATCCGTACGTTCGCACCGACGGCTGGGACGAGGAAGTGGCCAAGATGCAGGCCAAGAAAAAAGCGGCTTGAGGGGAATGACGATGACGCAAGTCGAAGCACCCGTCGCACCGTCCAAACCGGCGGCGCCGATGACGCCCCGTCGGGCGATCGAAAGCGGCGTGCCGGACAACTGGCAGTTCCTGCATCCGCTGATGAAGAAGAACTACGGTCAGTGGAAGTACCACGACCGTCCCCGCCCGGGCGTCCTGCACCACGTCGCCAAGTCCGGCGACGAGCTGTGGACGGTCAAGGCCGGCACCCAGCGGCAGATGGATGTATACACCATCCGCAAGCTGTGCGACATCATCGACAAGTTCGGCGAAGGCCACGTCCGCTTCACGATCCGCAGCAACGTCGAGATCGCGGTGTCGAAGTGGGAGAAGGTCGAGCCGCTGATCAACGCGCTCGAATCGGCCGGCTTCCCGGTCGGCGGCACCGGCAACTCGGTGTCGATGATCGCGCACACGCAGGGGTGGCTGCATTGCGACATCCCGGGCACCGACGCGTCCGGCGCGGTCAAGGCGCTGATGGACGAGCTGATCGACGAGTTCCGCAAGGAGGAGATGCCCAACCGCGTGCATCTTTCGACTTCGTGCTGCGAGATCAACTGCGGCGGCCAGGCCGACATCGCGATCATCGTTCAGCACACCAAGCCGCCGAAGATCAACCACGACCTGGTCGCGAACGTCTGCGAGCGCCCGGCGGTGGTGGCGCGCTGCCCCGTCGCGGCGATCCGGCCGGCGCTGGTCAACGGCAAGCCGTCGCTCGAAGTCGACGAGAAGAAATGCATCTGCTGCGGCGCCTGTTATCCGCCGTGCCCGCCGATGCAGATCAACGATCCCGAGCACTCCAAGCTCGCGATCTGGGTCGGCGGCAAGAACTCCAACGCGCGCGGCAAGCCGACGTTCATGAAGATGGTCGCCTCCGGACTGCCGAACAACCCGCCGCGCTGGCCCGAGGTCAGCGAAGTCGTCAAGCGGATCCTGCGCGTCTACAAGGAGGACGCGCGCTCGTGGGAGCGCATGGCCGACTGGATCGAACGCATCGGCTGGCCGCGCTTCTTCGAGAAGACGGGGCTGACCTTCACGAAGTACCTGATCGACGACTGGCGCGGCTCACGGGTCAACCTCAACGCGTCGACGCACATCCGGTTCTGAGACGCGCTGGGGCGAGACGTGAAGATCGCAGTACTCGTGAACGAGGGGCCGTATCAGCATCAGGCGAGCGACTCGGCCTACCTCTTCTGCATCGCGGCGCTCGCCAAGGGGCACGAGCTGCAGCGCGTGTTTTTCTATCACGACGGTGTCAATAACGCGTCGAAATTCACCGAACCGCCGCAGGACGATCGCAACGTCGTCGCGCGCTGGAGCAAGCTCGCGGAAGAGCACAAGGTCGATCTGGTCGTGTGCGTCGCCGCAGGCCTGCGGCGCGGCGTGGTCGCCGAAACGCTTGCGCCCGGGTTTCGCATCTCTGGGCTCGGACAGTTGATCGACTCGGGCATCAAGGCCGATCGGCTGGTGACTTTCGGGGACTGAGCATGTCGCAGAAGAAATTCATGCTGGTCAACCGCAAGGCGCCGTACGGCACGATCTACGCGCTGGAGAGCCTCGAGGTCGTTTTGATCGCGGCCGCGTTCGAGCAGGACGTTTCGTTGGCGTTCATCGACGACGGCGTCTATCAGCTCAAGAAGGGCATGCAGACCAAGGCAATCGCGACCAAGAACTTCTCGCCGACGTATCGCGCGCTCGAGGACTACGACATCGACAAGCTGTACGTCGAAGCCGAGTCGCTCGCCGCGCGCGGGCTCACCGCCGAGGATCTGGTCACCGAGGCCAAGGTCGTCGACGCCCGCGCGCTCGCCGAACTGATGGAGCAGCAGGACGTGATACTGAGCTTCTGAGGCACACCCGATGCTGCACATCGTCAACAAGTCCCCGCTGGAGAAGACCACGCTCGACACCGTGTTGCGGCTGGCGCGGTCGGGCACGCTGCTGCTGATCGAGGACGCCGTCTATGCCGCAACGAAAGGCAACGCCGCCGAGCCCAAGCTGCGGCAGGCGATGGCGAAGCTGAAGGTGTTCGCGCTGGCGCCCGACCTGCAGGCGCGCGGCGTGGCCGACCGAGTGATCGACGGCGTCCAGACCGTCGACTACGAAGGCTTCGTCGACCTGGTCGTCGAGCACCCCAACTGCCAGTCCTGGTTGTAGACGGACCGCAGAACCATTTTCGCGAAGGAGAAACCCATGCCGACCATCGAAGTCAGCGGCAAGACCTACGAAACCGACGAGGAGGGCTACCTCGTCAACCTCGGCGACTGGAACGAGGAGGTCGCCAACGCGATCGCCAAGGCCGAAAACATTGAGATGACCGACAACCACTGGGAGGTCGTCAACTTCCTGCGGAAGTACTATGAGGAGTACCAGATCGCCCCGGCGGTTCGCGTGCTGACCAAGGCGATCGGCAAGACCCTCGGACCCGAGAAGGGCAACAGCCAGTACCTGTATGAACTGTTCCCGTACGGCCCGGCCAAGCAGGCGTGCAAGATCGCCGGCCTGCCGAAGCCGACCGGCTGCGTCTGACGAGTCCGGACAGCGGGGCGGCTCGCGTCGCCCTGCACGATGAGTGGGAGCGGCCGTGTCGACGGCAAGCGTGGCGTTTGCTCTGCTGTTCTATGCCGCAACCGTCGTGTTGCTGGCGGGGCTGGCCGTGCGCATCGCCGATTATGCGCGCACGCCCGCGCCGCTGAAGATCCCGACCACGCCCGCGCCGGTGACGCGCGGCGGTGTGGCGTTGCGCATGCTGCGTGAGGTCGTGTTCTTCGAGAGCCTGTTCAAGGGCAGCCTGTGGACGTGGCTGTTCGGCTGGCTGTTTCATGTGTCGCTCGCACTGGTTCTGGTGCGGCATCTGCGCTACTTCACCGAACCGGTGTGGTTCTGGGTCGTGCTCGCGCAGCCCGTCGGCATCCTGGCAGGGTTCGGCATGCTGATCGGACTCGCGGGGCTGCTGGCGCGCCGGATCGCGGTCGCGCGCATCCGCTACATCTCGACGCCGTCGGACTACCTGATGCTCGTGCTGCTCGGCGCGATCGCGGCGTCCGGGCTCGCGATGAAGTACGTGTTCCGCACCGACGTCGTCGCGGTCAAGAAGTTCTTTCTCGGACTGATGTACTTCGACTGGCAACCGCTGCCCGCCGACGCCGCGTTGTACGCGCACCTCGCGCTCGTCGCCGCGCTGATGATCGTGTTCCCGTTCTCCAAGCTGCTGCATGCGCCGGGCGTGTTCTTCTCGCCGACGCGCAACCAGACCGACGACCCGCGCGAATCGCGGCATCTCGCGCCGTGGGCGGCGCAACTTGAACGTACCCGCTGACCATGGCCGAAGTCACTGCTCCTGCGCTGCGCGAGTTTCCGTCACCGCCGCCGCTCGTGCCGGGCGCGATGGAGAAGTCGCGGCCGTTCGTCGCGAACGAGAAGATCCAGGAGGCGATCGGTTTCCCGGGCCAGCTTGCCGACGGCTGGGAGAGCCGCGCGATCGAGCACATGGGTACCCTGCTCGGCAGGTACCGGTCGCTCAAGGTGTTCATGGATTCGTGCGTGCACTGCGGCGCGTGCGCCGACAAGTGCCATTACTTCATCGGCACGCAGGATCCGAAGAACATGCCCGTCGCGCGCCAGGAACTGATGAGGAGCGTGTATCGGCGCTACTTCACGCTGCCTGGAAAGCTTTTCCCGAAACTCGTCGGCGCGCGCGATCTGACGCGCGACGTGCTCGACGAGTGGTACACATACTTCAACCAGTGCTCCGAGTGCCGGCGCTGCTCGGTGTTCTGCCCTTACGGCATCGACACCGCCGAAGTGACGATGGCCGCGAAGGAGATCCTCGACGTCGTCGGCTACGGGCAGAAGTACACGAACGAGATCATCGGCAAGGTCCACAAGGTCGGCAACAACCTGGGTCTGCCGGGCCCGGCGCTCGCCGACACGCTCGCCGGGCTCGAAGACGACGTCAAGGAAGACACCGGTGTCGACGTGCGCTTCCCGCTCGACGAGGCCGGTGCCGAAGTGCTGCTGGTGACACCCTCGGCGGACTTCTTCGCCGAGCCGCATGTCGACAGCCTGATCGGCTACGCGAAGGTGTTCCATGCGGCCGGCATCCGCTGGACGCTGTCGTCGAAGGCGTCCGAGGCCGGCAACTTCGGCCTGTTCATCGGCAACTACGAGCAGTTGCGCGCGATCGCGCTGCGCATCCGCGAGGCGGCGCTCGAACTCGGGGTCAAGCGCATCGTCGTCGGAGAGTGCGGCCATGCGTGGCGCGTGGCGTACAGCTTCTGGAACACGCTCGTCGGCATCGGTGCCGGCGGCAAGGATCCGTTCGCGATCCAGTTGCAGCGCCAGCTCGATCAGAACGTTCGCCAGCCGACGCACATCTGCGAATTCACGTGGGATCTGATCCGGCGCGGCGCGCTGAAGTTCGACAAGGAAGCCAACGACCATCGCGTGATCACGTTCCACGACTCGTGCAACGTCGCGCGCGCCTCGCGCATGGGCGACACGCCCGGCGGCCAGTTCGAGATCCCGCGCGCGATCATCCGCGCGGTCGCCAACAAGTACGTCGAAATGGCGCCGGAGACCACCCGCGAGAAGACCTTCTGCTGCGGCGGCGGCGGGGGGCTGCTGACCGACGAGCTGCTCGACCTGCGCGTCAAGGGCGCGCTGCCGCGCATGGAGGCGCTGCGCGCAGTGGCGGATGCACACGGCGTGAACTTCATGGCCACGATCTGCGCGATCTGCAAGGCGCAGTTCACCAAGGTGCTGCCGTACTACGGCTTCAAGATGAGCATGGTCGGCGGCGTGCATCAGCTCGTCAGCACGGCGATCCGGCTGAACGCGGCGCCGCACTGAAATCCCACCAGGCATCCACCGCACCGGAGACACGATGTCGACATCCGCTGATACCGAAGTCAGGCCGCTGACGTTCCGCCGCTTCAAGGACGGCGAGCACAAGTGGAAGGATCTGCACCAGAAGATCTTCAATGCGGATCACTCGCACAAGTGCCCGACCTACATCCAGTCGACGCCGCCGTGCCAGGGCAGCTGTCCGTCGGGCGAGGACATCCGCGGCTACCTGAACATCGTGCGCGGCATCGAGAAACCCCCGGTCGGACCGGACGGCAAGCCGACGATGACCTGGCAGGAGTACGCATGGCGGCGGCTGACGGAAGCGAACCCGTTCCCGTCGATCATGGGCCGCGTCTGCCCCGCGCCGTGCGAGACGGGCTGCAACCGCAACGAGGTCGAGGATCACGTCGGCATCAATTCGGTCGAGCACTACCTCGGCGAGTGGGCGATCAAAAATGGGCTCAAATACAAGGCCCCCGAGAAGCGCACGGGCAAGAAAGTCGCCGTGATCGGCGGCGGCCCGGCGGGGCTGTCCTGCGCCTACCAGCTCGCGTTGCGCGGGCACGACGTCACGATCTTCGACGAGCGCGAACACCTGGGCGGCATGATGCGCTACGGGATTCCCGGCTTCCGCACGCCGCGCGAAGTGCTCGACGCCGAGATCCAGCGCATTCTCGACCTGGGCGTGAACGTGCGGCTGAAGTGCCGCGTCGGCACCGACGTGACGATCGAGCAGTTGCGCAAGGACTTCGACGCGCTGTTCCTCGGCATGGGGGCGCAGGCGGGGCGCGCGCTGCCGGTCAAGGACGCCGACGCGCCGAATGTCGTCACCGCGACGGCCTTCCTGCGCGCATTCAATGACGGTCGGCTGCGGCACGTCGGCAAGCGCGTCGTCGTCGTCGGCGGCGGCGACACGTCGATCGACGTCGCGACCGTCGCGCGCCGGCTCGGACACATCGAGCATGCGAAGCCGACCGATTTCGAGGCGGCGATCGCCGGCGTGCACCTGGGCGGGCACATGGCGCACGACGTCGCCGAGATCTCCGTCAAGCAGGGCGCCGAGGTCGTTCTGACGACCGTGTTTCCGGTCGACAAGATGCAGGCCAACAAGCACGAGGTCGAGCAGGCGCTCGCCGAAGGCATCGACATCCGCGGCGGACTCGCGCCGATCGGGATCGTGCGCGGGCCCGACGGCCGCGCAACCGCGCTGCGCGTCGCGGAGTGCGACGCGAAGATGGTGGCAGGGCGCCTCGAGATCAAAGTCAAAGAAGGCACCGAACACGACATTCCAGCCGATCTGATCGTTTCCGCGATCGGCCAGGCCGTCGACTTCACCGGTCTCGAGGAATTCAACAACGGCAAAGGCGCGGTGGCAGCCGACCGCAACTATCAGGTGCAGGGCAAACCGGGTGTCTTCGCCGGCGGCGACGTGCTGCGGCCGCACCTGCTGACGACCGCGATCGGCCACGGCGCGATCGCCGCCGAGGGGATCGACCGCTTCCTGCGCGGCGAGGAACTGGACAAGCGCCCGAAGATCGACGTGCACCAGTTCGATCTGATGCGCAAGTACCTGGAGAAGGGTGTCCAGCTTCCGGAGGTCAAGGAACCGCTGCGCGGTACCGACAAGGTGCCGGGGGCGATCCACAACTTCGACAACCGCTCGGACCGCTACGTCATTCCGCACACGGCGCTGTTTCTCGGCCACTTCGGGTTTGCCGCGCGCCACCAGCGCAAGATCGTGACGCTGACTCGCGAGACGGCGCTCGGCAACTTCGAGGAGCGCCTCGGCGTGCTCAGCGAGCGCGAGGCGGTCGAGGAAGCCAAGCGCTGCATGAGCTGCGGACTGTGCTTCGAATGCGACAACTGCGTCGTCTACTGCCCGCAGCTCGCGGTCAAGAAGGTGCCGAAGAAGGAAGCCACCACGGGCCGCTACGTCTTCACCGACTACGACCGTTGCGTGGGTTGCCACATCTGCGCCGACGTCTGCCCGACCGGCTACATCCAGATGGGTCTCGGGGAGTAGCGATGGCGCGCTCGCTGCGCTGGCTCTCGGCGGTGCTGGCGTTGGCCGGTAGCACGGCTGCGCACGCGCAGGGCGGGCGCGTGCCGCAGCCCGCGCTCGAGGTGGACAAGAGCACGACCTGTGTGGCGCCGCCCGAAGTCATGCGCCGCACGCACATGAACATGCTCATGCACCGGCGCGACCGCACCGTGCACGAAGGCGTGCGCGGCGGCGACGAGGCGCTGACCCGCTGCATCGAGTGCCACGCGAGCCGTGCGACCGGCGCGGCGATCGGTGCGCGCGACACGTTCTGCCAGTCCTGCCACGACTACGTCGGCGTGAAGCTCGACTGCTTCGATTGCCACCAGGGCAAACCCGGCGCGCTGGCCAGATCGCGATGACCGAGCAACGCATCTCCTGGGCCCGTATGAAGGGCAACGATTCCGGCGCCGATAACGGCGTGCAGCCGACGCGGCGCAGGCTGCTGGCGGCTGCCGCAGCGCTCGGCGGCGCGGCGATCGCGCCGGGCGTGACGCTGGTGGAGATCGCGCGCGCAGCCAAGCCCGGGGAGCCGGCGAGCGCCAAGGTCCGCTGGGGGTTGCTGATCGACGCCAACCTGTGCCGCGAGGGCTGTCAGGAATGCGTGATCGCCTGCAATCGCGAGAACGGGCTGGAAGGCGGCACCCGGCCGGTCGACGTCCAGTGGATCCGCAAGGTCGAACTGAAGGACCGCGCCACGGGCCGCAAGGTCGGCGCGCCCGTGATGTGCCA
>JBKBSH010000064.1:0-8911 GCA_046291795.1 Burkholderiaceae bacterium
CGGGGCCGCACCTGACGCTCGCGCCAGTCCTGCGCCGCCGTGAAAGCGAAAGCCTCTCGACCCGCCTACTCGACGAGATCGCGATACGCGTGCCAAGTGGCGTGACCCAACCACGGAAAGATCACGACCAGCCCCAGCATGAGCGTCGCGAAGCCCAGCAGCGTCAGCGCGGCGATCAGCAACGCCCACAGCAGCGCGGCAGCCGGGTTGCTCGCACAGCAACGCAAGCTCGTGACAGCAGCGGTGACCACGTCCAGATCGCGGTCGAGCAACAGCGGCGCCGTGACCACACCCAGCGCGAACACCGCGAGCGCGAGCAGCCCGCCGACGCCGAAGAAGGCGATCAGCAATTCCACATAGCGGCCGGAGAACAGAACGTCGCGCACGAGCGTCGAGAGGTCGGCGACCTGGCCGCCGTAGAACAGCGCGAAGACGATCGCCGCGAGCCGTTCCCACAGGATCAACGTCAGCGCGAGCGCCAGCCCCCACAACGCGATCTGACCGGTGTTGCGCCGCCAGGCGAACAGCGCCGCCGCGCCGTCGATCGGCTCGCCGCGTTCGATCTGGCGCGACAGCGCATAGAACACGATCGCGCCGAACGGCGCCACCAGCATGAAGCCACCGATCAGCGCCGGGACGAGATAGGCAGCGCTCCACGCCAGCGCGAGCAGACCCACGCCGAACGCGGCAACCAGCGCACCGAAGCCGAGGCTTGCATTGCGCGCGCGGACCAGATCGGCCCACCCATGCCGCAGCCAAGTGAAGGGCCGGGACGCAGGGACGATTCGGACTTTCGGCGGCGCGGCACCCATCGCGCGACGATCGAAGACGTCATCCATAGGACCTCCTATTTCCAAACGCAGACCGACGCGACCGGACTCGAGCCATGGGCGCCGGTGCGCAATCAGCATACGCGGGCGCGCGCGCTGTCGCGCATCGCGCGCGATTAACCGCGACGGCAGTAGAGGATAGATAGCGCGACGTTGGAATTCCCTGGATCGCGGAAGTAAGATGCCCGCGCCGACACGCTCGACGTTCCCGCTGCACCGCTTGCCGGTGGGGAGGTCACATGGCGCTGGCCGTTGCGCTGGTGCTGATCGCCGTCGTCGCAGTGTTGTTTCAGCTCCTGAGCCCGTGGTGGCTGACGCCGCTGGCCTCGAACTGGAAGCTGATGGACGACACACTGCTGATCACGCTCGTGATCACGGGAGTGGTGTTCGTCGCCATCAACCTCTTCATCGCGTATGCGGTCGTGCGCTTCCGCCATCGCCCCGGCCACCGCGCGGCGTTCGAACCGCACAACCGCAAGCTCGAGTGGTGGCTGACCGGCATCACGACCGCGGGCATCGTCGCGATGCTTGCACCTGGGCTGTGGGTCTACGCGGACCTGATCGCTGCGCCGAAGGATGCGCTCGTGTTCGAGGTCGTCGGCCAGCAGTGGCGATGGCGCTTCCGCTTCCCGGGCAAGGACGGGCAACTCGGCGTCACCGACGTGCGCTTCGTCGGCGCCGGCAATCCCTTCGGACTGAACCCGAACGATCCGAACGGGCAGGACGACGTGCTCATCGACGGGCCGGAGGTGCGCATCCCGATCGGGCAGCCGGTCAGGGTGCTGCAGCGTTCGCTCGACGTGCTGCACGACTTCTACGTGCCGCAGTTCCGCGTCAAGATGGACCTCGTGCCGGGGCTCGTTTCGCAGTTCTGGTTCACGCCGACGAAGACCGGCCGCTTCGAGATCATGTGCGCCGAGTACTGCGGCATCGCGCACTTCAACATGCGCGGCCACATCGTCGTCGAGGAGCCCGACCGCTTCGCGGCGTGGCTCGCCGCGCAACCGACGTTCGCGCAGCTCGCCAAAGCGGGCGCCGCGGCGGGAGACGTCGGCGCGGCGCGCGGCCGTGCGATCGCGCAGTCGCGCGGCTGCGTCGCCTGCCACAGCCTCGACGGTTCGCCGGGTGTGGGACCGACCTGGAAGGGTCTGTTCGGCGCGACGCGGACACTCGTCGGCGGCGCGCAGGTCAAAGCCGACGAGGCGTACCTGCGGCGTTCGATCGCGCAGCCGAATGCAGAAGTCGTGCAGGGCTTCGCGCCGGTCATGCCGCCACAGGACCTGAACGAGCAGGAAGTCGACGCGGTGATCGCGTTGATCAAGGACATCGCCGCGGCACCTGCGAAGCCGTAAGGGCCGCCAAAACGAGGAGCCGTAGGCAGTTCGATCGCATTACGCCAACGCCTGGCCGCAAAGGGGCCGCCCATGTCTGACGCCGACGACGCACCGCTGCACGAACCGCGCAGCTTCGTCACGAAGTACATCTGGAGTCAGGACCACAAGGTCATCGCGATCCAGTACACGGTGACCGCGATGGCGATCGGACTGGTCGCGCTGGTGCTGTCGCACCTGATGCGGCTGCAGATCGGCTTCCCGGGTCGCTTCGACATCTCGGCCGGCGAGTACTACCAGTACGTGACGATGCACGGGATGATCATGGTGATTTATCTGCTCACCGCGATTTTCCTCGGCGGGTTCGGCAACTACCTGATCCCGCTGATGGTCGGCGCGCGCGACATGGTGTTCCCGTACGTCAACATGCTGTCGTACTGGGCGTACCTGCTCGCGGTGCTGGTGCTCGCGGCGAGTTTTTTCGTTCCCGGCGGGCCGACCGGCGCGGGCTGGACGCTTTATCCGCCGCAGGCGATCCTGCCCGGCACGCCCGGCACCGACTGGGGCATCGTGCTGATGCTGGTATCGCTCGCGATCTTCATCGTCGCCGCGACGATGGGCGGGCTCAACTACGTCACGACGGTGCTGCAGGCGCGCTGCCGCGGGATGACGCTGCTGCGCATGCCGCTGACGGTGTGGGGCATCTTCACCGCGACGATCCTGGCGCTGCTCGCGTTCCCCGCGCTGTTCGTCAGCGCGGTGATGCTTCTGTTCGACAAGCTGCTCGGCACCAGCTTCTTCATGCCGGCGATCGTGTCGATGGGCAGGCAGCTCGACCACGCCGGCGGCAGCCCGATCCTGTTCCAGCACCTGTTCTGGTTCTTCGGCCACCCCGAGGTGTACATCGTCGCGCTGCCGGCGTTCGGGATCATCTCCGACCTGATCGCCACGCACGCGCGCAAGAACATCTTCGGCTACCGCATGATGGTGTGGGCGATCGTCGCGATCGGCGGGCTGTCGTTCGTCGTGTGGGCGCACCACATGTACGTCAGCGGAATGAATCCTTACTTCGGCTTCTTCTTCGCCACGACCACGCTGATCATCGCGATCCCGACCGCGATCAAGGTCTACAACTGGGTGCTGACGCTGTGGCGCGGCGACATCCACCTGACCACGCCGATGCTGTTCGCGATCGGGTTCATCAGCACCTTCGTGATCGGCGGGCTCACGGGCCTGTTCCTCGGCAACGTCAGCGTCGACATCCCGCTGTCGGATACCTACTTCGTGGTCGCGCACTTCCACATGGTGATGGGCGTGAGCCCGATCCTCGCCGTGTTCGGCGGCATCTACCACTGGTTCCCGAAGGTGACCGGCCGGATGATGGACGAGCGCCTCGGCAAGGTGCACTTCTGGGTCACCTTCCTCGGCACCTACGCGATCTACTTCCCGATGCACTACCTCGGTTTCCTCGGGATGCCGCGGCGCTACTACGAATCCAACTACGACTTCATCCCGCAGTCGGCGCACGACCTGAACGCGTTCATCACGATCGCCGCGCTGCTGGTCGGCGCGTTCCAGATCGTGTTCCTCTACAACCTCGTGTGGAGCACGTTCAGGGGCAAACCCGCCGGCGCGAACCCGTGGCGCGCCACCTCGCTCGAATGGCAGACGCCCGATACGCCGCCGGTGCACGGCAACTGGGGCAGGACGCTGCCCGAGGTGCATCGCTGGGCCTACGACTACAGCGTTCCCGGCGCGCCCGAGGATTTCATTCCGCAGACCGTGCCGCACGAGGAGGTCGCGGTCGGCGGCGAACACCTGAAGGTGGAGGCGGCGACATGAATCCTCGGGTCACTTCGCTCGGCGTCGCCTTCGTCGACGACGGTCGCGCGCCGCCCGGCGGCGGCGCAGCGCTCGCGCGCTCGCCCGCGCAGGTGTTCCTCGCGTTCTTCCTCGTCGTCGTCACGATGCTGTTCGTGCTGGTGACGATCGCCTATCTCGGGCGTTCTCAGTTCGGCGACTGGCGTTCGCTGGCGGCCGAGCCCGGCGGTCCGTTCGCCGATACGTCGCGGCTGTGGTTCAACACCGCGCTGCTCGCCGCGAGCAGCATCGCGCTGCAGTGGGGGCGCGTCGCGGCGCGCCGGGGTGCGGACGCGGCGATGCGCAGGGCGCTGGCGGCGGGTGCCGTGCTCGCGGTCGCGTTCATCGCGGGCCAGCTCTGGCTGTGGAACGATCTGACTGCGCGCGGGCACGCGGTCGCATCGAACCCGGCCGCGAGCTTCTTCTATCTGATCACCGCGTTGCACGGTGCGCATCTGGCCGGCGGCGTCGTCGCGCTCGCGGTCGCATTCGCGCGCGTCGTTCGAACGCCGGCGCGTTCGCGCGCCGGCATCGAGCTGGTCGCCACCTACTGGCACTTCCTGCTCGTCGTCTGGCTGGCGATGTTCGCGCTGCTCGCGAGCCCGCCGTCGACGATCGAGTTCCTCGCCGCGCTGTGCGGATTCAGGTGATCGCGATGACTTCCGTCCCCGGCACGCCCGCCCGCCCTCCTTCCGCCGGCTGGCAGGCGATCGTCTCGGACTGGGCCGCCGACCGCGCGACCTTCAAGGTCCCGTGGGGCAAGGCGATGATGTGGATCTTTTTGCTGTCCGACACCTTCATCTTCAGCTGCTTCCTCACGGCCTACATGACCGTGCGGATCTCGACCACCGAACCGTGGCCGAATCCGAGCGAGGTGTTCGCACTGACGATCGCGGACCGGTCGATCCCGATGGTGCTGATCGCGATCATGACCTTCATCCTGATCAGCTCGAGCGGCACGATGGCGATGGCGGTGAACTTCGGCTACCGGCGCGATCGCGTGAAGACCGCGGCGCTGATGGCGGTCACCGCGGCGCTCGGCGCGACCTTCGTCGGCATGCAGGCGTTCGAGTGGACCAAGCTGATTTCCGAAGGCGTACGGCCGTGGGGCAACCCGTGGGGCGCGGCGCAGTTCGGCTCGGCGTTCTTCATGATCACCGGCTTTCACGGCCTGCACGTGTCGGTCGGCGTGATCTACCTGCTGATCGTCGCGTACCGCGTGCTGCGCGGGCGTTACGAGGCGCGCGGCAACTACCAGATCGTCGAGATCGCCGGACTGTACTGGCACTTCGTCGACCTCGTGTGGGTGTTCATCTTCGCGCTGTTCTACCTGTGGTGAGGAGGCTGTGATGGAGCACGCGGTCGAGCACACGGCGGTGCACGCCGCCGGCCAGCAGCAGCACCCGATCGGCGTCTACCTCAAGGTGTGGGGGCTGCTGTTCGTCTTCAGCCTGTTCTCGTATCTGGTCGACTACTTCCACCTGCAGGGACTGCTGCGCTGGTCGCTGATCCTGTTTTTCATGGTGGTCAAGGCGGGGTTGATCGTCGCCGTGTTCATGCACATGAAATGGGAGCGGCTCGCGCTGATCTACGCGATCCTGCTGCCGCCGATCGCGATCCTGGTGCTGGTCGGGCTGATGGCGGCCGAGGGCGATTACACGTTCTTCATGCGCGGCGAGTTCTTCGGCAGACCGTGATCGACTCGGCGGGTTTGACTCCGACGACGAGCGCGCCTATACCGCAAATGAACCGCAGACTTCTCCACGGCTCGACAAGGAGGGTGTAATGAGACGGCGCCTGTATGTCCTACTACCCGATCTCGCCAGCGCGATCCAGGTCGCGAACGAGCTGCTGCTCGCGCACATCGAGGACCGCCACATGCACTTCGTCGGCAAGCGCGGCATGTCGCTCGGCGGATTGCACGAAGCCAGCGTGCTGCAGAAGTCCGACGTTCGGCACGCGCTGTTCCTCGGCGCCGGGCTCGGCGCGCTCGGCGGCATGTTGCTCGGGATCTACTTGCGACTGACGCCGATCGCGGGCATCCAGTTCGACGTCGGCACGTTCGTGCTCGCGACGATCGGCGGAACGCTGTTCGGCGCATGGTGCTCGACGTTGATCGGCCTGTCCACGCCGAACACCAAGCTCAAGCCCTTCGAGGCCGACATCGAGGCGGGCAAGATCCTGCTGATGGTCGACGTTCCGGTCGCGCGTGTCGAGGAGATCGAGGCGCTGATCGGCCGCCGTCATCCCGAGGCGATCGATCGCGGCGTCGACCCGACGATGCCGGTCTTCCCGTAGCTGCGCCTCAGGCTGCTGCGGGCCGGCGCGCCTGCAGCAGCAGCGCGCCGATTCCGATCACGAGCGCGACGAACATCGCCGCGCCGCCCAGCTACGGCACGCGCGCGACGAGCGCGATCGCCAGCGTCGCGAGGATCGCCGCCGCCACGCGCCACCACAGCTCCGCCGCCGCTGCCGCCCTGACGCGCTTCAGCGCCCAGTCGCCGAGCGCCACGCCGGCGCTCGCGTAGCCGATCACCAGCAGCGCGAGATACAGCCCGACCGCGATCAGCGCGAGCGGGATGCCGACGATCGTCGCGAACAGGATCACCGCCGCGATCGGCACGCAGGCGAGCGCCGCGAAACCGGCGATCAGGCTCGCTGCCGGGCGCGCCTGCGCCGTGGCCGACACGCGCGAATAGAACTCCGGCAACGCGCCGACCAGCAGCGCCGCGAGCAGCATCAGTCCAAGGGTCCACACCCACCCGCCGCGCGGGCCGAAGCGCGGCTCGAGCCGCTCGGCGCGCTGCGATTCGCCGCGCGCGGCGACGCGCTCGATCCCGCCTGCGACCTGCGCTGCGGCGTCGCGCCGGATCTCTTCGCGGCCTGCGTAGCGCAGCCGTCCGCCGACGCGCGCGTTCGGTCCGAGCTCGATCGTGCCCGCGGTGGCGGTGACGTCGCCGCCGATCTCGCCGTCGATCAGCAGTTCCCCCGCCGCCGCCAGCACATGCCCGCCGACGGCGCCGCGCAGTTCGACTGCCCCGCCGGCGACGGTCAGGTTGCCCGCGACCTTCGATCCCGGTCCGAGCTCGATCCGCCCGCCGGCCACACGCGCGTTGCGCGCGACCGGCGCGTCGATGCGCAACTGCCCGCCCGCCGCGTACAGCGATTCGCCGAGCGGTGCGCCGATGCGCAGGTTGCCGCCCGCGGCGAGCGCGTCGCCGGTGACGGGCGCTTCGATGTCGACGCTGCCGCCGGCGGCGAACAGATCGCCCGTCACCGGCTGCGCGATCCGCACGGCGGGCCCGGCCGAAAAACGGTCGTTGCCGAAGCCGCGCTCGGCCACCGGCGCCGGTTCGCGGCTGGCGTCCTGCGCAAGCGCCGTCGACGAAAGCAGCAACGCGCACACGGCGATCGCAAAACGCATGGACATGGTTTCCCTCCCGGAGGTCTATCTCGCAGGCCGGACCGAGCCCGATCCGGCGATCGACTTCGTGATCCTCGGCGTGCCGCGATAGACGACGTCGCCCGACCCGGCGATCGCGACCTCGAGTTCCTCGGTCGCGTGCACGTGCGCGTCGCCGCTGCCCGCGATCGAAACCTTGACGCTGCGGCCGACGAGATCGCGCGCGCGCACGTCGCCGGAGCCGCGGATGCGGAAACCCTGCTCGTCGGCACGCCCGGCCGCGGTGAAGTCGCCGCTGCCGGCCAGGACCACGCCGAGCGAATCCACGTCGAGTGCGTCGATCCGCACGTCGCCGCTGCCGGCGACCGATACCGCAAACGTGTCGCCGCGCACGCGGTCCGCGCGCACGTCGCCGGTGCCGGCCACGGTGAGCGCGCCGAGCCGAACGAACTCGACGACGACGCGCGGCCTGCGCTGCGTCCTGAACGACACGCCGCGCGGCGTGCCGATCACGAGCGTGCCGCCGTCGACGCGAGTCTCGATCAACGGCACGATGTTGTCGTCGGCGCGCACCGTCACGGTCTCGCGCCCGCTCGCGCGCAGCTCGACGTCGACGCCACCGGCGACCTTCAGCGCGCCGAAGCCCGCGAGCGCGCGCGACTCCTCGACGATCCGCCCGGAGCCGGCGACGCGTTCGCCCGCGAACGCTGCGCGCTGCACGAACGCGCAATCGTCGGCATGCGCGGGCTGAAGTGCCGCAGCGAGAACGGCGAACGACAAAGCGGCACGCATCCGAACCTCCGCGACGAAGCGACGCGCGATCATCGCCGAAGCATGCGCCGGCCGGCAGGCCGCTGCGACGAACTGCGCAAAACGTGCCGCGATCTGCACCACCGCGGCGTCGCGGCCGCCAGGGCAGCAGCGTGACCGGCGCGGATACGCGCACCGCATCGCGGCGGGCGATCTCGCGGCGCTTGCGGAGACCGTTCCCGGCTCGCCCCTGCCGCTTTGTCGCTGCGCCATGGCGCGGACACGTCCGCGCCGACGATGCCGTATCCACATGCGCTAACGCGCCCGGATGAGTGGCGGGCAGCCGCAGGGTCCGGCATCCTCATCCGATCCCGTCGCCGATCCCGCTACGTTGACCATGAAGACGCACATCAGGCACTCGAATCGGACCATCGGCGTTCCCCGTCGCCGGAGCACTGCGACGCGCCTGGCTGCCGCGCTGTGCGCCGCGCTGCTGCTTTCGGCTTGCGGAACGGTCGAATGGGTCAAGACGCGGTTCGTCGAGCCGGCCGCGAGCACGCCGGCTCCGCCGGGGAGCGGCTCGGTCGCGCAGCGTGCGGCGCCGGCAACGGCACCGGCGCCGAAAGCCGATGCGCCCGCTGCCGCGGCGGGCGCGCCGGCGCCGTCCGAAGTGCGGAGTCCACCCTTGCCGCCTGCCACACGGCCGATCGCCAAGAGCGCGCCGCCGCAGCGCGCGC
>JBKBSH010000065.1:0-1097 GCA_046291795.1 Burkholderiaceae bacterium
GCGCCGCTGCGCTGGCTCGATCCCGGACTCGCGCTGCTGGAACTGTCGAACGGACCGACGCTCGCGTTCAAGGACATCGCGATGCAACTGCTGGGGAGCCTGTTCGAGTACGCGCTGGCGCAACGAGGCGAGTCGCTGAACATCCTCGGTGCAACGTCGGGCGATACCGGTTCGGCTGCCGAATACGCGATGCGCGGCCGGCGCGGGATCCGCGTCTTCATGCTGTCGCCGCACGGGCGCATGAGCGCATTCCAGCGTGCGCAGATGTATTCGCTGCAGGACGCGAACATCTTCAACATCGCGGTCGAAGGCGTCTTCGATGATTGCCAGGACCTCGTCAAGGCGGTGTCGAACGACCTCGACTTCAAGCGCCGCTGGCGCATCGGCACGGTCAACTCGATCAACTGGGCGCGGATCGCCGCGCAGGTGGTCTACTACTTCAAGGGCTATCTCGCCGCGACCCGGTCCGGCGACGAACGCGTCTCGTTCGCGGTGCCTTCGGGCAACTTCGGCAACATTCTGGCCGGCTGGATCGCCAAGCAGATGGGGCTGCCGATCGCGAAACTCGTGCTCGCGACTAACGAGAACGACGTGCTCGACGAGTTCTTCCGCACCGGCCGCTATCGCCCGCGCGGGCCCGGGCAGACGCACGCGACCAGCAGTCCGTCGATGGACATCAGCAAGGCGTCGAACTTCGAGCGCTACGTGTTCGACCTGGTCGGCCGCGATCCCGCGGTCGTTCGCGAGCTTTGGCGGGCGCTCGATACGCGCGGCGAGTTCGACCTGTCGGGCACGCCTTGGCTGGACAAGATGCGCGCGTCCGGTTTCGCTTCGGGATCGAGCGCGCACGCCGACCGCCTCGCGACGATTCGCGCGGTCTACGATTCGACCGGCGTCGTCATCGATCCGCACACGGCCGACGGCGTCAAGGTCGCGCGCTCGTACGTCGAGCCCGGCGTTCCGATGATCTGCCTGGAGACCGCTTTGCCCGCGAAGTTCGCCGAGACGATCGTCGAGGCGATCGGCCGCCGGGCGGGGGGGGCGGGCCGCGACCGTGTACGAGGGGGGCGGGGGCCCCCCGGGCAGCCGGGTGGCCG
>JBKBSH010000065.1:1107-8841 GCA_046291795.1 Burkholderiaceae bacterium
CCCCCGGGCCCCCCCCCCCCCCGCCGCGCCCCTCGGCCGCCCGCCGGCGCGGCCGGCCGTCTACGTTGACCTGGAGTCGCGGCCGCAGCGCTTCGACGTGCTGCCGGCCGACGAGCAGGCGCTCAAGCGCTACATCGAGGCGCATTGCGCGCGGTGACTGCGATGCGTCCGGACAGCGAACAACGGCGCGCGGCGCCGGCCACCGAGCGCCCGACACCCAAGGCGATCGGTTTCATCGGCTACTCGAACACCGGCAAGACGACGCTGATCGAGAAGCTGATCCCGCTGCTTGCCGCGCGCGGGCTGCGCGTTTCGGCGATCAAGCACGCGCACCACGGCTTCGACATGGACCGGCCCGGCAAGGATTCCTACCGTTACCGCGAAGCCGGCGCGGGCCAAGTGCTGATCGCCACGGAACAGCGCTGGGCACTGTTGACCGAAACGCCGCGCCGCCCGGCCACCCTCGAAATGCTGCTCGCGCAGCTTGCGCCGTGCGACCTCGTGATCATCGAGGGTTTCAGGAGCGAGGGGCGCATTCCGCGCATCGAGGTGCGCCGAACGACCAACACTGAGCCGCCGCTGTTTCCCGACGATCCGAACGTCATCGCGATCGCCGCCGACCATGCGGTCGAGACCTCGCTGCCGGTGCTCGATTTGAACGACGCGGCTAAGATTGCTGCGTTCATCGTTCAGCGCCTCCAGTTACCCTGATGCTGTCGGTCGAAGAAGCCCTCGCGCGCCTGCTCGACCAGGCGCACCCGCTTGCCGATGTCGAGACGGTCGCCACGCTCGACGCCGACCGGCGCGTACTCGCCGCCGCGGTCGTGTCGTCGATCGACGTTCCGCCGATGGACAACTCGCAGATGGACGGGTACGCGGTGCGCACGGCCGACGTTGCCTCCGCACCGACGACGCTGCGTGTGTCGCAGCGGATCGCTGCGGGTCGCGTCGGAGCGCCGCTCGAAGCGGGAACCGCGGCGCGCATCTTCACCGGTGCCCCGGTCCCGGCGGGGGCGGACGCGATCGTGATGCAGGAGGCGACCACGCTCGACGGCGAGCGCGTGACGATCAACGAAGTGCCGAAGCCGGGTGCCTGGATCCGCCGCGCCGGATGCGACATCGCCGGCGGCGCGCAGGTCTTCGCGGCCGGCCATCGTATGCGGCCGCAGGACTGCGGGTTGGCGGCATCGATCGGCGCCGCACGGCTCACCGTTTACCGGCGCTTGCGGGTGGCGGTCTTCTTCACCGGCGACGAGCTGGTGATGCCGGGCGAGCCGCTGCCGCCGGGGCGCATCTACAACTCGAACCGCTTCGTGCTTCGCGGGCTGCTGACGCGGCTCGGCTGCGAGGTGATCGATCTCGGCATCGTGCCCGACGATCTCGCGCGCACGCGCGCCGCCTTCGTCGAGGCCGCTGGCCGCGCCGACCTGATCGTCACCTCCGGCGGCGTGTCGGTCGGCGAGGAGGATCACGTCAAGCCCGCCGTGCAGGCCGAAGGCTCGCTCGACCTGTGGCAGATCGCGATGAAGCCGGGCAAGCCGCTCGCGTTCGGCCATGTGCGCGGGGTGCCCTTCATCGGGTTGCCGGGCAATCCCGTGTCGAATTTCGTGACGTTCCTGCTGTTCGCGCGGCCGTTCATCCTCGCCCGGCAGGGCGCGACGGAACTCGCGCCGCGCGCGCTGCCGTTGCGCGCGGAGTTCGATCTGCCGAAGCCGGACAAGCGGCGCGAGTTCCTGCGCGTGCGCGCAAACGCGCAGGGCGGTGTCGAGGCGTTCGGCAATCAGAACTCGGCGGTGCTGACCTCGACGGCATGGGCCGACGGCCTCGTCGACAACCCGCCGAACCACCCGATCGCGCGCGGCGACACGGTTCGGTACCTGCCGTTTTCGGAGCTGCTGGCATGAAAGTGAAGGTGCTTTATTTCGCGCGGCTGCGCGAGGCGATCGGGCGCGACGGCGAGGAACTCGAACTGCCGTCCGGTGTCGCCGACGTCGCCGCGCTGCGCGAGTGGCTCGCCGCGCGCGGCGAGCCTTGGGCGAGCGCTTTCGGCGAGATCCGGCGGATCAGGACGGCCGTCGACCAGACGATGGCGACCGACGACGCGGCGCTGCGCGAAGGCGCCGAGGTGGCGTTTTTCCCGCCGGTGACCGGAGGCTAGCCGTGCCGGTGCGCGTGCAACGCGAGGATTTCGACGCCGGCTACGAAATCGCCCGGCTGCGGGCGCAGGATCCGCGTGTCGGCGCGGTCGCGAGCTTCATCGGTGTGGCGCGCGACGTCAACGACGGCGAGCGCGTGGCCGCGATGACGCTCGAGCATTATCCGGGCATGACCGAGCGGGCGCTGGAGGACATCGTCGCCCAGGCCAAACGCCGCTGGGACGTGATCGACATCCTCGTGATCCATCGCGTCGGCGAACTCAAACCGCTCGACCAGATCGTGCTGGTCGCCGTCACCGGCAGCCATCGCGGCGAAGCGTTCGCGGCGTGCGAGTTCGTGATGGACTATCTGAAGACCGAAGCGCCGTTCTGGAAGAAGGAGACCACAGCCGACGGCACGCGCTGGGTCGAAGCGCGCGAATCCGACGATGCCGCGCGCGACCGCTGGGCCGAGAGGAACGCGCGGCGATGAGCGCGCTCGCGGCGGTTGCGGTGGCCGCCGGCGCGGTGCTCGGCGCGTGGTTGCGCTGGGGCCTGGGCCTGTGGCTCAACCCGATCTGGCCCGAGGTGCCGCTCGGCACGCTGGCGGCCAACCTCGCAGGCGGTTTCGTGATCGGCGCGGCGATCGAGTTCTTTGCGACGTATCCGGGAATCGCGCCCGAATGGCGGCTGGCGCTGATCACGGGCTTTCTCGGCGCGCTGACGACCTTTTCGACGTTCTCGGCCGAATCCGCGGCGCTGCTGCTGCGCGGCCAGTACGCCTGGGCGATCGGCCACGTCACGCTTCACCTTGGGGGATCGATCGCGCTGACGCTTGCGGGGATGATCGCTTTTCGCTGGCTGGCGAGGTAGCCGATGCGGCAAGGGGTGCAACTGCAGTTTTATTTCCCGGAAGGCGCGCGCCACGGCCACGTGCTGCTGCACGAATGGCTGCTCGCGCAGGCGCGCGATTGCGGCATCAAGGGCGCATCGGTGTTCCGGGCGCTCGCGGGCTACGGCCGTCACGGGCGCGTGCACTACGGCCACTTTTTCGAGTCGGCGGGGCAACTGCCGGTCGAGGTACGCATCGTCACGACCGAAGATCTGGCGCAGCGCTTGCTCGACGCGCTGGACCGCGAACGGGTCGGCGTGTTCTACGTCCGCTCGCCGGTCGACTACGGCTGGAGCGGCGGCGCATGACGCGCGCGCGGCACCGCGTCCAGTGGCTCCGCCGGACCGTCGAACTTATGCTGCCGCCTGTGGCTCCATCCTGGGGAGGCGAAGCATGACGACGGTGGCCAGCATACTGAAGTCCAAGCGCGATCCGGCCGTCTACACGATCGCGCCGACCGCGACGGTGTTCGACGCGCTGAAGCTGATGGCCGAAAAGGAGATCGGCGCGCTGCTCGTGACGGACGGCGACAAGGTCGTCGGCATCTTCACCGAGCGCGACTACGCGCGCAAGGTCGCGCTGATGGCGCGCACGGCGAGGGAAACGCTCGTGCGCGAGGTGATGAGCTCGCCGGTGATGTACGTCCGTCCGGACCAGACGAGCGAGGAGTGCATGGCGCTGATGACCGAGAAGCGCCAGCGCCACCTGCCTGTGATGGACAACGGCAGGCTCGTCGGGCTGATCTCGATCGGAGACCTGGTCAAGGACATCATCTCCGAGCAGCAGTTCATCATCGAACAACTCGAGCACTACATCATCGGCGACCGCGGATAGGCCGGCAGACGCGGCCGATCGGTCCGACAGCGCCGGCGCAAGCGGCTTCTTCACAGGACCGGCGGCGGCGGGCTCGGCCACAATCGGCGCGTCATGGTCCCGTCGTCGCGCCCATTGCGCCACGCCGCCGCATGCGGCTGGCTGCTGCTCGCCAGCGGTGTCGCCGCGCAGGCGCCGCATCCCGCGCAGCCGCTGATCACGCAGGCGATCGCGGCGAGTCGCGCCAATCCCGACGACGGCCGGCGCCTGGCCGAACGGGCGCTCGAACTCACCCGTGCCGAACCGGATGTCGATCTCGAGCTGCGCGCGCTGCTGTTGCTGTGCGAGCACTTCGCGGAACGGGACCACGCGGCCGCGGAAGCGCTGCTGGCGCGCGCCGCCGCGCTGCTGCCTCGCGCCAGGCGCGGCGGACTGCGGTCCGGCGTGCTGACCTGCGAAGGCGAGATGCGCGAAGCGCTCGGCGAGAACGCCGCGGCGCTCGCGATCTACGAGCGCGCGGTATCGGTCGCCGAGGCCGACGGCGACGAAGAGATGCTGGCCAACGCGCTGTATCTGCGCGGGTGGCTGCGCGGCGTGCTCGGCGACTACGCGCTGGGGCTCATCGACCTGCGCCGCGCGATGGGGCTGTACGAGAAACTCGCTCTGAACGAGCATGCGCGCACCGTCGTCAACGGGATTGCGACCGTCTACAACCGCATGGGCGACCATGCGCAGGCGCAGCACTATTACGAGCAGACGCTGAAGACCCAGCTCGAGGCCGGCACGCAGCGCGAGGCGATCGTCACCCTGTACAACATCGGTCGCACGCGCGAGAACCTGCGGCAGTGGGACGGCGCGCGCCGCGACTTCGCGACCGCGCTCGAGATGAGCCGCAAGCTCGGTTACGCGCGCGGCGAGGCCTACGCGCTGCGCGGCCTGGCGAGCGTCGACAACGCGCAGGGCAATGCGCGGCTCGCGCTGCAGCGGCTCGACGAGGCGCAGCGCCTGCAAGCCGGCCTGCCGGACTCCCGTCTGCGCGCGCAGATCGAACTGCAACGCGGCGTCGCACTCCGGCTGCTGAAGCGCTACGGTGAGAGCGCGACCGTGCTGAACAGCGCGCTCGCGGTGTTCCGCGGCGCCGATTCGCTCGCGGAAGTCTCGGCCGCGCATGCGGCGCTCGCCGACACGTACGCCGACGCGGGGGACTGGCGTGCCGCGTACGAGCACCAGCGCAAGCTGAAGGAAGTCACCGACCGCCTGCACGCCCGCCAGATCGACGAACGCGTCGCTTCGCTGAAGGTCGAGTTCGACATGGCCGCGAAGGAGAAGGAAAACGCGCTTCTGCTGCGCGAGAAGGTCGCCACCGAGACCGCGCTCGCCGAACAGCGGCGCGCAGGGCGGCTGCAGGGTCTCGTCATCGCGCTGGCCGCGCTGCTCGCGGGCGTGCTTGCGATCCTCGCGTGGCGGCATCGACGCACGAGCCGGCAGATGCGCGCGCTCGCGATGACCGACGAGCTGACCGGCTTGGCGAACCGGCGCCACCTGCTCACGCAACTCGCCGCGATGATCGAGAAGGCGGGTGCGCCGCCGTGTGCGCTGTTGATCGCCGACCTGGATCACTTCAAGCCGATCAACGACACCTACGGCCACCTGATCGGCGACGACGTGCTGAAGGCCGTCGGTGCCGCGCTCAAGGGCGCGATTCGCGAACCGGCGCTGCTCGGTCGGCTCGGAGGCGAGGAGTTTCTCGTCGTGCTGCCCGGCGCCGATGTCGAAGCCGCGCGCGTCGCCGGTGAACGCATCCGCGAGGCGGTCGCCGCGGTCGACACGAGCGGCTGGTTCAAGCACCGCTCGCTGACGATCAGCGTCGGCGTCACGGTCGCCCAACCCGGTGCAGACACGGTCAGCACCGCGCTGAAGCGCGCCGACGAAGCCCTGTACGCCGCGAAGGCGGCCGGCCGCAACTGCGTTCGCACGCGCGAGCAGCCACTGCCGCTGCGGCTCGTGGCCCTGCGCGGCGCCCGCGCGGGCGCCGGGGCGGCGCGCGCCGCGCCATCGAACGCGAAGCTGTAGACGAGATCGAGCGCGTTCTCGGTTCCGGCTCGGGCGATCACCGACAGGCGCTGCGTGATGCGGTAGCTCAGCTGCACGACGTTGCTCGTTCCGGTGGTCGCCTGCTCGTAGCTCAGCGTCAGTTCATCGGAGAGCCGCTTGCCGACGGACACGATCTCGCCGCCGAGCGTGGCGGCGTCGCCGCGTACGCGCCCGGCGACCGACTGGCGCGGAAGCAGCGACCCGCCGCCGGCGACGTCCGCCGTACGTATGCTGAACTCGTCGATGCCGAGCCGCCGCGCAAGCTGCGTCGGAACGCCCTCGCCGCTGCCGCCCAGCAGTCCGACCGCGGCGCGGGCCAGTGCGGCGCTGTCGCCGCGAGACGCTTCGGCCGGTCGCCCGAGCACGAGCCAGGACAGCGTGTCGAAGTCGGTTTGCGGCGGATCCGAATACAGCCGCACCAGCGGATTGGCGGCGGTGCGCGTGATCGTGACGCCGACCTCGACCGGCAGCCCTTTTCGCAGCGCCAGGATGTCGAGTCCCGGGTTGTCGAGCGGTCCCTGGAAATTGATGCGCCCGCGCTCGATGACGAGCTTTTGCCCGTAGCCCTCGTAGGTACCGTCGCGCGCTTCCACGGCGCCGGTCGCGCGGATCACGCCGCGTCCCTCGTGGCGCACGCGCAGCGTGCCGACGAGACGCGTGTCGACGCTGTTGCCGCGTAGCACGAACGCGGATCCCAAGTCGATCCCGAAGTCGAAATCGAACGCCACGCGCGGCGCAGTCGCTTCGCGGCGCGCGTCGGTTGCATCCGCGGCGCGAACGACGACGACGTCGTCCGACAGCGACGGCACCGTCGGGCGCGCGATGTCGATGTAGCCGGCGTCGGCGACGAGCGCGCCGTCGAGCCGAACCCGCTTCGGCGAAAACACCATGTTCGCGCCGCCGGTACCCACCGCCCAGCGGTCGCGTCGCTGCACCAACGGAAAGCGCACCAACTGCACCTGGACCACACCTTCGAGCGCGGGCAGCTTCAAGCGACCGTTCGCGTCGAGCCGCCCGCTGGGATCGGCGCCCAGCGCCTGCCGGATGCGCCGATCGTCGGGGACGAAGCGCGGCGGACCCGCGAAGCTCACCGATTCGAATACGACGTCGGTCGTGCCGCCGTCACCGTTTTCGAGCCGGGCACGAACGACACCGTTTTCGAGTCGTACGCCCTGTTCGATCCACGCGACGCGCAGTCCGTCGGCATGGATGAAGCCGCCGGCGCGCGGCGCCGCGGGCGTTCCGGACAGCTGCAGGTTCGCCTGGGCGGAACCGCCGACGCGGATGCTTTCGCGCAGGTTGGCCGACAGGAACGGGTTGATCCAGTCGAGCGAAGGAACGCTGGCGTGCAGTTCGCCGGCCCAAGGTCGCTGCTGCGCGAGCCGCCAGCCGCCGTCGCCGTCGCTCTCGGTCTCGGCGCGCAGTCCGGCAGTCACCGCGCCGACCTCGGAGCCGCGCGCGACGGCCCGCGCATCCACGCGGTTTCCGCGCACCTGCACGTCGACGCGCATCTCGGTGAGTCCCATCCTTGCGCGTCGCGTGGCCGGCCCGGTATGCACGTCGCCGGCAGTGCGTTCGATCAGCAGGCGCGCATCGAGCGACCGCGCAGCGCGCAGACTCCATTCGCCGCGCAGCGCAAGCGGCGTTTCCCCGGCGCTTGCAGTGGCCGCGAGCACCAGATCGTCGAATGCGCCGCTCGATTCGATCACCCGCTCGTGACCCTCCCGGCGCCACAGCAGCCGCGCGTCGGTGATTCGCGCGCCGTGAGCGAGGAATCGTGCAGGGCCGAAGCGCGCACCG
>JBKBSH010000066.1:0-8731 GCA_046291795.1 Burkholderiaceae bacterium
GAGCATGATGCTCTTGCCCGCCTCCATCGCGGAGTCGAGCGCCTTGATCGATTTGGGGCGTCCCACGAACAGCGGAATCACCATGTGCGGAAACACGACGACGTCGCGCAGCGGCAACATCGGCAGCGTGGTGCGTTCCGCGGGGAGCAAAGTGGTCGACATATGGAGTCCTAAGTCGGAATCACCCGACAGATGTGGGCACGCGAGGTGGAACTCAAGGGCCGCCCGGGCACACCGGCGCCCGAATCTAGCACGTTGGAACGGCGCTCGCCGCGGGCGTTCCCGCCGGCGGGAAACAGCGGCGGATCAGCGCGGTGCCCCGGCGACCTTCGGCTGGTCGGCGTAGATCAGGATGGGGCGGCCCCCGACGATCGCGTTTTCGTCGATCACGACCTTGACGACGTTCTTCAGGCTCGGCAGGTCGTACATCACGTCAAGCAGCACGGCCTCGACGATCGAGCGCAGCCCGCGCGCACCGGTGCGGCGCTTCAGCGCCTTGCGCGCGATGGCGGCGAGCGCGTCCGGCCGCACCTCGAGTTCGACACCCTCCATTTCGAGCAGCCGGCAGAACTGCTTGATCAGCGCATTCTTGGGTTCGACCAGGATCTGTACCAGCGCGTCCTCGGAAAGCTCGTCGAGCGTGGCCACGACCGGCAGGCGGCCGACCAGTTCCGGAATCAGGCCGAACTTGATGAGGTCTTCCGGCTCGACGTCACGCAGCAGTTCGCCGACCGATCGGTCGCTCGGGCTCGTCACCGCGGCGCCGAAACCGATACCGCTCTTTTCCGAACGGTTGCGAATGATCTTCTCGAGACCGTCGAAGGCGCCGCCGCAGATGAACAAAATGTTGGTCGTATCGATCTGCACGAAGTCCTGGTTCGGATGCTTGCGCCCGCCCTGCGGGGGAACGCTCGCGATCGTGCCCTCGATGAGCTTCAGCAGCGCCTGCTGCACACCCTCGCCGGAGACGTCGCGCGTGATCGACGGGTTGTCGCTCTTGCGCGAGATCTTGTCGATCTCGTCGATGTAGACGATCCCCTTCTGTGCCTTCTCGACCTCGTAATTGCAGTTCTGAAGCAGCTTCTGGATGATGTTCTCGACGTCCTCGCCGACATAGCCGGCCTCGGTCAGCGTGGTCGCGTCCGCGATCACGAACGGCACGTTCAGCAACCGGGCCAGCGTCTGCGCGAGCAGCGTCTTGCCCGACCCCGTCGGACCGATCAGCAGGATGTTGCTCTTGGCCAGCTCGACACCGTCCTTCGACGACAGGTGTTTGAGCCGCTTGTAATGGTTGTAGACGGCGACCGACAGGATGCGCTTGGCCTTTTCCTGGCCGATCACGTACTGATCGAGGATTTCGCAGATCTCGCGCGGTGTCGGCAGGTCGGACTTTGCCGCACCGCCCGTGCTTTCGCCCCCCGCCTCGTCGCGGATGATGTCGTTGCACAGGTCGATGCACTCGTCGCAGATGAACACCGACGGGCCCGCGATGAGCTTCTTGACCTCGTGCTGGCTCTTGCCGCAGAAGGAGCAGTACAGCAGTTTCTCGCTCGAGCCCTTCTTGTCCGACATGCGTTCGTGCCTGTGCGATGGAGCGCGGCGCGCCTCAGCTCGTCTCGCCGCGCTTGACGAAGATCTTGTCGATCAGGCCGTAGCTTACTGCATCCTCCGCCGACATGAAGTTGTCGCGGTCGCTGTCGGCCCGGATCTTCTCGACGGTCTGACCGGTCCTTTCCGCGAGGATCTTGTTGATCCGGTCGCGCAGGTAAAGGATCTCGCGCGCCTGTATTTCGATGTCGGACGCCTGCCCCTGCGATCCGCCCGACGGCTGATGGATCATGATCCGCGAGTTCGGCAGCGCGAAGCGCTTGCCCTTGGCCCCGGCGGCGAGCAGAAACGCGCCCATGCTCGCGGCCATGCCGACGCAGATCGTCGACACGTCCGGCTTGATGAACTGCATCGTGTCGTAGATCGCCATTCCGGCGTACACCGATCCGCCCGGCGAGTTGATGTACAGCGCGATGTCCTTGTCCGGATTCTCCGACTCGAGGAACAGCATCTGCGCGACGACCAGGTTCGCCGTCTGCTCGTTGACCGGCCCGACCAGGAAAACCACGCGATCGCGCAGCAGCCGCGAGTAGATGTCGTACGCGCGCTCGCCGCGGCCGCTTTGCTCGATGACGATCGGCACCATCCCGAGCCCCATCGGGTCCTGACTGCGCACTTGCCTGTCTGCCTTCATCGACCTGTCTCCACTACCCACGCTCAATTGCCGCGGCCCATCAGTTCGTCGAACGCCACGGGCGTGTCCACGACCTTGGCACGCTGCAACACCCACTGCACGACGTTGTCTTCGACCACCGCGCCTTCGATTTCCGCCAGGCGCTCGCGATTGCCGAGGTACCACTGGATCACTTCGGCCGGCTTCTCGTAGCTTTGCGCGATGTCCTCGATCGCCTTGCGGATCTGGTCCTGTCGCGCCTGCAGATTCTGGCTGCGCACCAGCTCGGCCAGCAGCAGGCCGAGCCGCACGCGCCGTTCGGCCTGCGCGGCGAACAGTTCGACCGGGATCGGAGCGTCCTTCATCTGCACGCCGCGCGCGGCGAGGTCCGCGCGCGCCATCTCGGCGAGTCGCCGCTGCTCTTCCTGCACCAGCGCCTTCGGCACTTCGAACGAAGCCGACGCGAGCAGCGCGTTCATCACGCTGTCCCGGGTCCGGTTCTTGAGCCGAATCCCGACTTCGCGCTCCAGATTGGCGCGGATCTCCTCGCGCATCTTCGCCAGGTCGCCGTCGGCCACGCCGAGCGCCTTGGCAAACTCCGCGTCGACCTCCGGCAGCTTCGGCTCCTCGACCTTCCTGACCGTGACGTCGAACTGCGCCGTCCGCCCTGCCAGTTCGGGCGAGCGGTAGTCGGCCGGGAAGGTCAGCGCGAAAGTCTTCGACTCGCCCGCCTTCACGCCGCGCACGGCTGCTTCGAACTCCGGCAGCATCCGCCCCTCGCCGAGCGTGAACGGGAAGTGGCTCGCGGTGCCGCCCTCGAACGGCGCGCCGTCGACTGAACCCCGGTAGTCGACGGTCACACGGTCGCCGTCGGCCGCGCCGCGCTCGACGGATTGATACTCGGCGCGCTGCTTGCGCATGATCTCGATCGTTTGATCGATCTCGGCGTCGCCCACCGGGCACACGGCGCGCTGCACCTCGACCGACGACAGATCGCCGATCCCGATGTCCGGATAGACCTCGAACGTCGCCGAGAACGCGACGTCGCCACCTTCCGCCCCCGGTTTCGGTTCGACGCGCGGCATTCCGGCCACGCGCAGCTTGCTCGCTCTGACGAGCGCGCTGAAGGCCTCGCCGATCTTGTCGTTCAGCACCTCGGCCTGGACCTGCGCGCCGTACGAGGCCGCCACCATCTTCAGCGGCACTTTGCCGGGGCGGAAGCCCGGCATGCGCACGGTGCGCGACAGCCTGTTCAGGCGTGCCGAGACTTCCTTCTCGATTTCCGCCGCGGGCACGTGCAGGTCGACGCGCCGCTCCAACGCGCCGAGCGTTTCGATGTTCTGTTGCATGTTTGTCCGGAATCCTTGCGGCCGCGGCTGGCGGCCGGCTCATCGAGTTCCTGGTGCGAAGGGGGGGACTCGAACCCCCACGCCGGTGAGGGCGTCAGGACCTAAACCTGGTGCGTCTACCAATTTCGCCACCTTCGCGACGACCTCGGTCATGTCGCGCTTCGCCGACGCGCCGAATCACGGCGATTCTAATCGAAGCGACCGTGTTTTCCCGCGCGCCCATGCTAGCTTCGGCGCATGGGCGTCGCTCACTACGAGAACTTCCCGGTCGCATCGTGGCTGTTGCCGGCGCGTCTTCGCGCGCCGGTACGGGCGATTTATCGCTTTGCGCGCACCGCCGACGACGTCGCGGACGAAGGCGACGATCCGCCGCCGCTGAGGCTGGCCAAGCTCGCGTACCTCGCCGCCCAGCTCGATGCGATCGAAGCCGGCCGCGCCAATGAATGGCCCGATCTCGCCGACGCCGTCGCCCGCCACGCGCTGCCGGTGGCCCTGTTGCGCGATCTGCTGTCGGCCTTTGCGCAGGACGTCGTCGTGCGGCGCTACGCCGACTACGACGAGCTGCTCGACTACTGCCGCCGTTCGGCCAATCCGATCGGCCGTCTGCTGCTGCATCTGTACCGGCGCCACGACCCCGCGCTGGCCGCGCAGTCGGATTCGATCTGCACGGCGCTGCAGTTGACGAACTTCTGGCAGGACGTCGCGCTCGACTTCGCCAAGGGCCGGGTCTATCTGCCGGCCTCCGAGCTGCTGCGCTTCGGCGTCGGCGAGGACGCGATCGGCGCCGGGCGCGTCGATGCAGCCTGGAGCGCGTTGATGGCAGCACAGACGGCGCGCGCGCGGGCAATGCTAGAGTCCGGCGCGCCGCTGGCGCGCGCACTCGGTGGCCGCATCGGGTTGGAACTGCGGCTCGTCGTCCAGGGCGGGTTGCGCATCCTCGAACGCATCGATGCGGTCGCCGGCGACGTGTTCGGGCGGCGCCCCGTGCTACACGCGGCCGACTGGCTGCGCATGACCGTGCGCGCAGGCTTCATGTAGACGATGACTCCCGACGAATACTGCCAGCAGAAGGCGGCTGCCAGCGGCTCGAGCTTCTATTACAGCTTCCTGTTCCTGCCGCCCGAGCGGCGCCGCGCGATCACCGCGCTGTACGCGTACTGCCGCGAGATCGACGACGTCGTCGACGAGATCGGCGACCCGGGTGTGGCGCAAGCCAAGCTCGCCTGGTGGGCGGGCGAGATCGACGCGTTGTACGCGGGCCACCCGGAGCACCCGGTCACGCGCGCACTGGCTCCGCACCTGCAGACGTTCGACCTGAAGCGCGAGCGGCTGCTGCAAGTGCTCGACGGCATGCGGATGGACCTGCAGCAGACGCGCTATCCCGATTTCGCCGCGTTGCAGCGCTACTGCCATCTGGTCGCCGGCGTGGTCGGCGAGCTGGCCGCCGGCATCTTCGGCGCCGCGCGGGAGTCGACCTATGCGTACGCGCGCAACCTGGGGCTGGCGCTGCAACTGATCAACATCGTCCGCGACGTCGGCGAGGATGCGCGCCGCGGCCGCATCTACCTGCCGCTGGAGGATCTGCAGCGCTTCGGCGTACGCGCGGCCGATCTGCTCGACCGTCGCTACACGGAAGGTTTCGAACCGTTGATGCGCTTCGAGGCCGACCGGGCACGCAGCTTCTACCGCGCCGCGCTCGACGCGCTCGAGCCGCAGGAGCGCAAAGCGCAGCGACCGGGACTGATCATGGGCGCGATCTACGCGACGCTGCTCGACGAAATCGAGCGCGAACGCTTCCGCGTGCTGCACCAGCGCATCGCGCTGACGCCGCTGCGCAAACTGTGGATCGCCTGGCGGACGTGGGTCTCGCCGGCGGCGACGGCGCAGCCCCGCGCGTGAGCGCGCGCGCGGTCGTCGTCGGCGCGGGCTGGTCGGGTCTGGCCGCGGCGATCGCGCTCGTCGATGCCGGCGCGGACGTCACGCTGCTCGACGCAGCCCCGCAGGCGGGCGGCCGCGCACGGCGCGTCGAAGTCGCGCTCGGCGACCGCCGCTACGCGCTCGACAACGGCCAGCATCTGCTGATCGGCGCGTACGTGCAGACGCTGCGGCTGATGCGGCGCCTGGGCATGGATCCGTCGCGCGCGTTCGAGCGCGTGCCTTTCGCGCTGCGTTACCCGGACGGCTTCGCGCTGCGGACCGTGCGCTGGCCCGCGCCGCTTCACCTGGCCGCCGCGATCGTGCGGGCACGCGGCTGCAGCACTCGCGAACGCGTGGCGCTCGCGACCTGGGTGGCCTCGATGCGGCGCGCACGCTGGCGGATCGAACCGGACCGGCCCGCGGTCGAGTTGTTCCGCGGCCATCCCGACCGGCTCGTCGAGCGCATCTGGCAGCCACTGTGCGTCGCTGCGTTGAACGTTCGGCTGTCGCAGGCGTCGGCCGCGATGTTCCTCGCCGTGCTGCGTGACTCGCTCGGCGCCGACGCGGCCGCGAGCGATCTGCTGCTGCCGCGCGGCGATCTGTCGGGGTCGCTGCCGGACGCGGCGATCGACGCGCTCGAAGTCGGCGCGACGGTGCGATTGCGCACGCCGGTCGTCGGACTGCGCCCGCGCGCACCGCGCGGCTGGTCGGTCCATACACGCGGCGGCGCGCAGATCGCCGCCGACGCCGTCGTGCTGGCCCTGCCGCCGTCGCGCGCCGCCGATCTGCTCGCGTCGATCGACTGCGCACCGTGTACGGACGCGGTCGCGATGCTGCGCCGGATCGAGACCGCGCCGATCGCGACCGTCTACCTGCGCTACGCGGAGGATGTGCGGCTGCCTCACCCCATGTACGCGTTGCGCGAAGACCCGGCCACGGAACGCTACGGCCAATGGGTGTTCGATCGGGGTGCGCTCGATGCCGACTGCGCCGGTGTGCTGGCCGTGGTCATCAGTGCGGACGGCCCGCATCGGCAGCGCGATCGCGCCGCCGTCGTCGCTGCGGTCGCGCGGCAGTTGACGGCCGACTTGGGTTTGCCGGCGCCGCTGGCAGCGGCGATGATCATCGACAAGCACGCGACGATCGTGCCAGCGCCCGGCCTGCAACGCCCGCCCGCGCGGCTCGCCGCGCCCGGCCTGTATCTCGCGGCAGATGCGGCCGCGAGTCCCTACCCTTCGACGATCGAAGGTTCGGTGCGCGCGGGGTTGGCGGCTGCGAAGGCGCTGGTTGACGACTTCGGCCCGCTTGCGCACGCCGCGCGGTGAATCGGCTTACGCTCGGAGCCGCGCGAGCGCGTGCTCGAGCCGATCGACGGCGACGATCTCCAGCCCTTCGATCGGCTGCTTCGGCGCGTTCGCCTTCGGGATCAGGGCGGTCGAGAAGCCGAGCTTGGCAGCCTCGCGCAGCCGCTCCTGGCCGCGCGGAGCGGGGCGGATCTCGCCGGCGAGTCCGACTTCGCCGAACGCGACCAGCCCCCGCGGCAACGCCTTGTTGCGGATCGACGAGACGATCGCCGCGAGCACCGCGAGGTCGGCGGCGGGCTCCTGGATCCGCACGCCACCCACCGCGTTGACGAAGACGTCCTGGTCGAAGGTCGCCACGCCCGCGTGCCGGTGCAGCACTGCCAGCAGCAACGCCAGCCGCTGCGGGTCGAGCCCGACCGACAGCCGGCGCGGATTCGGAACATGCGCGGTGTCGACCAGTGCCTGGATCTCGACCAGCAGCGGCCGCGTGCCTTCCTGCGTGACCAGTACGCAGGCGCCGGGCACGGCGGCGTCGTGCTGCGAAAGAAAGAGCGCCGACGGATTCGAGACGCCGCGCAGCCCGCGGTCGGTCATCGCGAACACACCGAGTTCGTTGACCGCGCCGTAGCGGTTCTTGATCGCGCGGATCAGCCGGAACGACGAGTGCGTGTCGCCTTCGAAGTACAGGACCGTGTCGACCATGTGCTCGAGCACGCGCGGGCCGGCGATCGCGCCTTCCTTGGTCACGTGACCGACCAGGACGATCGCGATGCCCGACTGCTTGGCGAGCCTCGTCAGTTGCGCCGCGCACTCGCGCACCTGCGCGACCGAACCCGGCGCCGACTGCAGCTCGTTCGAATACAGCGTCTGGATCGAGTCGATCACCGCGACCTGCGGCTTCTCCTCGGCGAGCGTGGCGACGATGCGCTCGAGCCCGATCTCGGCGAGCAACCGCACGTCGTGCCCTTCGATGCCGAGCCGACGCGCGCGCAAAGCGACCTGCGCGGCCGACTCCTCGCCGGAGACGTACAGCACGCGTCGGCTGCGCGCCATCGCGGCGAGCGCCTGCAACAGAAGCGTCGACTTGCCGATCCCCGGATCGCCGCCGATCAGCACGACGCCGCCTTCGACGAGCCCGCCGCCGAGCACACGGTCGAACTCCTCGATGCCGCTCGACGCGCGCGGAAGCTCGCGCGCGTGCACGGCGCCGAGCGTCTGCACCGCCGAGGTCGGCGCGAGCGCCGCGTACCGGTTTGCCGACGCGGGATCCTCGACGCGTGTCTCGGTCAGTGTGTTCCACGCGCCGCACGCCGGACACTGGCCTTGCCATTTCGGCGAGGTTCCGCCGCACTCCGAGCACACGTATTTCGTCTTCGCCTTGGCCAAATCAGACCTCGACGACGGCAACGCGCTGCGCCAGCGCGCACATCAACTGGTAACCGACCGTTCCCGCGGCCGATGCGACCTCGTCGATCGGGATGCGTGCGCCCCACAACTCGACCTCGGAGCCCACGCCGGCGGCCGCAACGCCGGTCAGGTCGACGCACAACATGTCCATCGACACGCGGCCGACCGTGCCGACGCGGACGCCGTCGACGGCGACCGGCGTTCCGTTCGGCGCGTGGCGCGGATAGCCGTCGGCATAGCCGCACGCCACCACGCCGATTCGCATCGGACGGGTTGCGACGAACTGCGAGCCGTAGCCGACGGCGTCGCCGGTCTTCAGCTGCTGCTGCCCGATCAACCGCGAGCGCAAGGTCATCGCCGCACGCAGACCCAGGCTCGCAGCGCTGACCGACGCATCGGGGCTGGCGCCGTACAGCGCGATGCCGGGACGAACCGAATCGCCGCCGATCGACGGCTGCAGAAACAGCGCCGCCGAGTTGGCGAGGCATCGTTCGCCGTGCCAGTCGGCGGTCAAGCGTTCGAACGCGCGCAGC
>JBKBSH010000067.1:0-8673 GCA_046291795.1 Burkholderiaceae bacterium
TGCAGCAGCACCGCGTTGCGCTCGTTTTCGCTCGACGCCTTGTCCAGATCGGCGTTGACGAACTTGCCCGGCGAGTACTCGACCCGCACCACCGTCGCGTCCACCGGCGAGCGGTTGCTGTGTACGTTGAAAACGTTCATGAAAACGCTCACCAGCAGCGCGTCTCGCGCGGTATAGGGATCGCGCGCGTCCGCAACCTTGACGATACGGCCGTCGGCGGGCGAAAGCACCGCATTGGGCTGCGCCGGCACCGCGCGCGGCGGATCGCGGAAAAACTGCACGACGAAGGCCGCGACCAGCCACAGCGGAGCCGACCATGCGAACCCCGCCCACCACCACACGAGCAGCGCAGCCGAGAGACAGCCCGCGACGAATGGCCAACCTTCGCGCGCGATCAGCGGATGCGGATCATCGGCCACTGCACGGCCCTCCGGGAAACGAGGGCCGTATGGTATCGGATGGTGTCGCTCAGGGCTGCAGGAAACGGACCTTCGCGGTGACATCGAGCCGCTGCGTCGATGCGCCCGCGTCGAAGCCCGGCTCGGCGACCGACTCGCGGCCCATCGCCATGGCGCGCGCCATCGGCACGATCGGCGGACCGTCTCCGCGCGCGCCGAAGTCGATCTCCTCGATGCGCACGCGCGCGGGCGGCACACCCATGGCCTGCGCGGCCGCCGCGATGCGCGCGTTCAGGTTCGCGTACGCGCGCCGAACGAGCTCGGCGTCAAGCCGGTCGCGCGCCGTGCGCGACAGCCGGAAACCGATCCCGCCGAGCGCGAGATACTGCTGCGCGGCAGCCACCGTCCTGGGAAGCGACGCGAGTTCGGTCGTGCGAAGACTCACGCCCTGCCGCACGCGCCAGCCGACGATCTTGCGACCCCCGTCCGCCGCGTAGATCGGGTAGCTGCTGTAACCCGCCGTTTCGATCTGCGCGTCGGGATCGGCGCGCTTGAGCGTCGCCACGCCTTCCGCGACGCGCCGGTTCAGTTGCGACTGCGCGCGCGCGAGATCGGCGTCCTGGACTTCGAGGTAGAAGGAAGCGAGCGCCTCGTCGTTGTTCGCTTCGATCTCGGCCGCGGCGGAGATCGTGACGAGCGTGCCCTCGAAGCGGGCGGGCCCGGCCGGCGTCTGCGCCGGCACCGGCGCGGCAAGGGCGAGCGTGCCGCCGAGCGCGGCCGCACGTGCGAGTCGAATCGGCATCCTGCTCTCCATGAGATGGGTCGAGCCGACCTGAACGCGGCGCGCGCCCGAGGGGTTGGCCGCGCCTCAGTTCCTGCTCTGGTCGACCAACCGGTTGGCCTTGATCCACGGCATCATCGCGCGCAGCTTCTCGCCGACCTTCTCGATCGGGTGCTCTGCCGTGAGCCGGCGCCGCGCGAGCAGCGTCGGCGCGCCGGCGCGGTTCTCGAGGATGAAGCTCTTCGCGTACTCGCCGGTCTGGATGCGCTTGAGCGCGTTGCGCATCGCGTCCTTGGTCTGCGCGGTGATGATCTCGGGGCCGGTCAGGTACTCGCCGTACTCGGCGTTGTTCGAGATCGAGTAGTTCATGTTGGCGATGCCGCCCTCGTACATCAGATCGACGATGAGCTTCAGTTCGTGCAGGCACTCGAAGTACGCCATCTCGGGCGCGTAGCCCGCTTCGACCAGCGTCTCGAACCCGGCCTTGACCAGTTCGACGCAACCGCCGCACAGCACCGTCTGCTCGCCGAATAGGTCGGTCTCGGTCTCCTCGCGGAAATTCGTCTCGATCACGCCGGCCTTGCCGCCGCCGATCGCGCATGCGTACGACAGCGCCAGGTCGCGCGCGATGCCGGAGACGTCCCTGTGCACGGCGATCAGCATCGGCACGCCGCCGCCCTGCGTGTAGGTCGAGCGAACCGTGTGGCCGGGGGCCTTGGGGGCGACCATGATCACGTCGAGATCCGCGCGCGGCTGGATCTGGCCGTAGTGGATGTTGAAGCCGTGCGCGAACGCCAGCGCCGCGCCCTGCTTCATGTTCGCGGCGATCGATTCGTTGTAGACCTGCGGGTGGTTCTCGTCGGGCAGCAGGATCATCACGATGTCGGCATCGCGGACCGCGTCGGCGACCTCCTTCACGGCAAGCCCTGCGTTCGCAGCCTTGTTCCACGAGGCGCCGCCGCGGCGAAGCGCGACGGTGACGTCGACGCCCGAATCCCTCAGGTTCAGCGCGTGCGCGTGCCCCTGCGAGCCGTAACCGACGATCGCGACCTTCTTGCCCTTGACCAGCGAAAGATCGGCATCCTTGTCGTAATAGACCTTCATTCTTCCTCCATGTGATTCGGCTTCCTCGTCCGGACTTGGCCTGGGGAGTACGAGGGGGTCAGCCGAGCCCCTCGTTTCCGATCGGCGCGAAGCGCATCCCGTCCCGTCAGACCCGCAGGATGCGCTCGCCGCGACCGATGCCCGAGCTGCCGGTGCGCACCGTCTCGAGGATCGCGGCGCGGTCGACTGCGCGGATGAACGCGTCGAGCTTGCCCGTGTTGCCGGTCAGCTCGATCGTGTACGTGCGGTCGGTGACATCGATGATGCGGCCGCGGAAAATGTCCGCCATCCGCTTCATCTCCTCGCGCTCCTTGCCGACCGCGCGCACCTTGATCAGCATCAGTTCGCGCTCGGTGTACTCGGCCTCGGTCAAATCGACGACCTTGACGACCTCGATCAGCCGGTTCAGGTGCTTGGTGATCTGCTCGATCACGTCGTCCGAGCCGACCGAAACGATCGTCATCCGCGACAGCGACGGATCTTCGGTCGGCGCCACGGTCAGCGTCTCGATGTTGTAGCCGCGCGCGGAAAACAGGCCCACGACCCGCGACAGCGCGCCGGGCTCGTTCTCGAGCAGCACCGAGATGATGTGCCTCATAGGTCTTCGCTCCCGAGCAGCATCTCGGTCAGACCCTTGCCGGCCTTGACCATCGGCCAGACGTTTTCGGTCTGGTCGGTGATGAAGTCCAGGAACACGAGCCGGTCCCTGTACTTGCCGAAGGCCTCGCGCAGCGCGGGCTCGACGTCGGCCGGCTTGTCGATGCGCATGCCGACGTGTCCATACGCTTCGGCGAGCTTCACGAAGTCCGGAAGCGCATCCATGTACGAGTGCGAGTACCGGCTGCCGTAGTCGATCTGCTGCCACTGCCGCACCATCCCCAGGTAGCGGTTGTTCAGATTCACGATCTTCGGCGTCAGGTCGTACTGCTTGCAGGTCGACAGCTCCTGGATGCACATCTGGATCGACGCTTCGCCGGTGACGACCGCCACCTGCGCGCCGGGATTGGCCATCTGCACGCCCATCGCGTAGGGCAGACCGACGCCCATCGTCCCGAGCCCGCCCGAATTGATCCAGCGCCGCGGCTTGTCGAAGCGGTAGTACTGCGCCGCCCACATCTGGTGCTGCCCCACGTCGGACGTGACGAACGCGTCGCCCTGGGTCACCTTCCACAGCGTTTCGACGACGTACTGCGGCTTGATGACCTTGTCGGTCCTCTCGTACTTCAGGCACTCGCGCTTGCGCCAGTCCTCGATCTGCGCCCACCACGCCGCCAGCGCTTTCGCGTCGGGACGGGCGCCCGACGCCTCGACCAGCGCGAGCAGGTCGGCAAGCACCTCGCGCACGTCGCCGACGATCGGCACGTCGACCTTGACGCGCTTGGAAATCGACGACGGATCGACGTCGATATGGATGATCTTGCGCGGGTTCTGCGCGAAGTGTTTCGGGTTGCCGATCACCCGGTCGTCGAAGCGCGCGCCCACCGCGAGCAGCACGTCGCAGTGCTGCATCGCCATGTTCGCCTCGTAGGTCCCGTGCATGCCCGGCATCCCGACGAACTTCGGATCGCTCGCCTTGAAGCCGCCGAGCCCCATCAGCGTGTTGGTACACGGGAAACCGAGGAGGTTGACCAGCTTGTTCAGCAGGTCGGCCGAGTCGGACAGGATCACGCCGCCGCCCGTGTAGATCATCGGCCGCTGCGCCGAAAGCAGAAGCTGCACGGCCTTCTTGATCTGCCCCTGGTGGCCCTTGACCACCGGGTTGTACGAACGCATCGAGAGGTCTTTCGGATACCTGAACTCGCAGCGGGCGACCGTGACGTCCTTCGGGATGTCGACGAGCACCGGCCCCGGCCGGCCGGTCTGCGCGATGTAGAAAGCCTTGCGGATCGCGGTCGCAAGCTCGCGCACGTCCTTGACCAGGATGTTGTGCTTGACGCAGGGGCGCGTGATCCCGACCGTGTCGCACTCCTGGAACGCGTCCTGCCCGATCGCGTGCGTCGGCACCTGGCCGGTGAGCACGACCAGCGGGATCGAGTCCATGTAGGCGGTGGCGATGCCCGTCACCGCGTTGGTCACGCCGGGACCGCTGGTCACGAGCGCCACGCCGACCTTGCGGCTCGAGCGCGAATACGCGTCGGCAGCGTGGACGGCCGCCTGCTCGTGCCGCACCAGGATGTGCTGGAAGCTGTCCTGTTTGAAGATCTCGTCGTAGATATACAGGACGGCCCCGCCGGGGTAGCCGAAGACGTGTTCGACGCCTTCTTCCTGCAGGCACCGTACGACGATTTCGGCGCCCGTGAGTTCGACGGACCTGGGTTCCGTCCTCTTCGGTTCCGCGGGTGCGGTGCCCGCTCGTATCTTTTCCGCGCTGAGGGTCTGCATGATTGCGGGTCCTCTCAAGGTCCTTCTGGAGATTGATCGGATGCCGTTCCATACCCGCTCGTGGCGGGCGGTGCGGCGAGCGCGTTTAGCTGAATCGAATGCAACTGGGTCGGCTGCTCCGAGCTAAGTGCCTCTTGTTTTGCAAGAAGCCGGCACGATACTGCAGCGCATCAGCGAGTGCAAACGAGACGGCGGCGAGGCATCGGCCGCGCTTTGCTCTGCTAGGATTCGCGCCGGTTTCGGGCCGCATGCCAGGCGCCTGTCTTCGCGTCGACGCGACCCATTTCGATGGCGACTCGCGAAGAACTCTCGGACTTTCTGGCTGGCGTCGAGCGGCGTGCGTTCAAGCAGGCGCAGTTTGCCGTGCGCAACGAGGAAAACGCGCTCGACATCGTGCAGGACGCGATGATCAAGCTGTCCGAGCACTACGGCGACCGTCCGGCGGCGGAACTGCCGCTGCTGTTCACGCGGATCCTGCAGAACGCGATCCACGACTTCTTCCGCCGTCAGAAGGTCCGCTCCACCTGGGTGACGCTGTTTTCGGCGCTCGGCTCGGGCGACGCCGACGACGCGGACCCGCTCGAGACCCTGGAGGCGCTGGAAGGCACTGAACAGGCCGAGAGCGCTGCCGATAAGGTGGAGAGGAGCCAGATCGTCGCCGCGATCGAGGAAGAGATCGCCCGCCTTCCCGCCCGTCAACGCGAGGCATTTCTGCTGCGTTACTGGGAGGAACTTGACGTTGCGGAAACGGCGGCGGCGATGGGATGTTCGGAAGGCAGTGTCAAGACCCATTGTTCGCGCGCCACTCACGCCCTGGCGCGCGCATTGCGGGCACGGGGAATCACGCTATGAACGAAGTCGAATTCGGCTACCGCATCCGCCAGGCCCTGAACGAAGGCGCCGAGCGGCTCGATTACAGGACCGTCTACCGCCTCGAGCAGGCGCGCAAGGCCGCGCTCGCGCGCCAGAAGCGGCCGCAGGAGGCCGCCGTCTGGGTGCCAGCGCTGCAGGTGGCTGCCATCGGTTCCCCGCCGGCCGACGGTGAACCCTCCGGATTCTGGGTCTGGCTGCACCGGATGGGATTGGTCGCTCCCCTTCTGGCGTTGGTGATCGGCTTCGTCGGCATCTACCAGTGGCAGCGGGCGCAGACGATCGCCGAGATCGCCGACCTCGACTTCGCGGTGCTGATGGACGAGACGCCGCTGGAAGCGTATGCGGATCAGGGCTTTACCGTCCTGCTGAGAAACGAGCGGCAACTGTAGGCGCGCAGCCCCATGATGCGCGCGATCTTCGTCCTGGCCGCATTGGCCGCGGCAGTGCTCTCGATGCCGGCGGCGGCCCAGCAACCCTCGCCTGCACGCAAGGCGCAGACCACTGCGCCGGCTTCGCGCCCGACCTGGAGCGAATTGACGCCGGCCCAGCGCGAGGCGCTCGCACCGCTCGAGCCCGAGTGGAACAAGCTCGATCGCGACCGCAAGCGCAAGTGGCTCGAAGTCGCTCCCAAGTACCATCAGCTCTCCCCCGAGGGCAGGCAGCGGATGCACGCGCGAATGGCCGAGTTCATCAAGCTCACGCCCGAACAACGCTGGACCACGCGCGAGAACTTCCAGCGCGCGTACGAGCTTCCCGCCGATCGGCGCGAGGCCCTGGTCGAACACTACAAGGCGTTGCCGCCCGACAAGAAAAAAGAGCTCAAGGAGCAGGCGCAGAAAAAGCCCGCGCCCGAGCGGCGGCAGAAGCCCGCGCCCGAGCGGCGGCAAGAGCCCGAGCAGAGCAGGTAGGCGCCGGCTGCCTGCCGCCGACCGTTGCCGGGTGATGGCCCGGCACCCGCGATTCGAGCGTCCCCACACCGCCATCCGCGATCCTCGACGAACCCGGCCCCCTTGTCATGTCCGCTCCACCGACCCCTCGACCACCCGGGCTGTGGCCGCGCCTGGCGGCGATGACCTACGAGGCGGTGCTGCTGTTCGGCGTCGTCTTCATCGTCGGTTACCTCGTGCTGGCGCTCGCGCAATGGACCTACCCGCTGCAGCGCCACCAGCGCTGGACGCTGCAGGCCGTGCTGTTCGTCGCGATCGGCGTCTACTTCGTCTGGTGCTGGAGCCGCGGCGGGCAGACGCTCGCGATGAAAACCTGGCGGCTGCGCGTGATCGGCCGGGGCGGCGAGCCGCTATCCCTGCGCACGGCCGTGCTGCGGTATCTGGCGGCCTGGCACCTGTTTGCGCCGGGGATCGCGTTCGTGGCGTCGTTCCACACGGATGCGGCCTGGGACATCGCGGCTTTGGCGCTCGGCTTCGTCGCGATGGTCGCCGTCGGCGTCATCGGCCGCGACGGTCAGCTGCTGCACGACCGCTGGCTCGGCACCCGCGTCGTCCGCGAGTAGCCGCCGATCAGTCGCCGAACCACTCGCGCATCAGCGCAGTCTCGCGTTCGCGGATCGCCGCCAGGAACTCGCCTGCGTCGCCCATCGCTTTGAAGCTGTCGAAACCCGAGGCGAGAAAATGGTGCAGATGTCCCAGCCCCGCCGCTTCCGCAGGCGCCCGCATCATGTGCAGCATTCCTGACAGGAACGGGATGCGCGCCAGCCGCTCGAGCGAACGGCCGATGCGGTCGATCATCTCGATCTGCCGCGCGCGCTCTTCGCGCGTGCCGGCCGCGCGATACGCTTCCGCATACGACGCCTCGTCGATCGGCAGGCGGATCACCCCGGCCACGCGCGCATCCAGCGTCTCGGACAGCTCGTCGAGCTCGACCGCGAGCGCCATCGTTTCGATCGCGCGATCGGGCAGCATGCGCGCGAGCTTGGGCGCGACGCGTAGCGCCTCGTTGTCGCGCTGGCTGAAGTCCTTCGCCCCGTACAACTCCTCGAGAAAGAAGCGGCACGCGGGTCCGTAGCGCGGCGACGCGAGCAGGTCCGGGTATGTCTGCCGCAGTCGCTGCGACTGCCACGACTTGACCGCACGCCAGCGCTGCGCGACGACGGGGTCCGCGTCGAGCCGCCTGCGCAGCGCAATGACCCGCTGCAACGCGCCGCCCAGTCGCTCCTTGGCGGAGCCCTCCAATCCTCGCGCCATCGGCTCGTTTAGAAGCGGTGTTCTATCGGCGGTCCCTAGAATGGCCGCGAAGGATACGTGAAGCGCGCGATGCGTCGGCGAAGGTTCATAAAGGTCGGCCTGGTCGGCGGCGCCGTGCTCGCGGCTGCGGGCGGCGCCGCGCTTTGGCTCAAGCCTGCGGCACGCGACGCATCGATGAGCGAGGACGCGCGCGTCGTGCTGCGTGCGGTGATCCCGGCGCTGCTCGCCGGCGCGCTGCCGGCCGACCGCGCCTTGCAGGCGCGCGAAGCCGCGCTCGAGCGCACGCTCGCGGCGATCGCGGCGCTGCCGCCGCCGACACGGATCGAGCTGGGCGAATTGTTCGCGCTGCTCGCCGCGCGCCCCGGACGTTGGCTCGCCGGCATCGACGCCTGGGAGACCGCGGATGTCGAGCAGGCGACGCGCTTCCTGCAGCGCTGGCGCACGCATCGCTTCGGCCTGTTCCAGGCCGGCTACCACGCGCTGCACGACCTCGTGCTCGGACCGTGGTACGCGGACGAGTCGACCTGGGCCGCGATCGGCTATCCGGGTCCGCCGACGCCATGAACGCACCGCTGGTCGCGCCCGCCGATCCGGTCGCCGCAGGGCTCGCCCGCGGCTGGAAGGTCGTCGACGCCGCCACGCTGCGCGAGCCGCAGCGCATCGGCTGCGACGTCGCGATCGTCGGCACCGGCGCCGGCGGCGGAATCACCGCCGAGTTGCTTTCGAAGGCGGGGCTCGCGGTGGTGCTGATCGAGGAAGGGCCGCTCGCCAGCTCGCGCGACTTCCGCATGCGCGAAGCCGATGCCTACCCGCAACTGTACTGGGACTCCGCCGCGCGAAAGACCAAGGACAAGGCAATCAACATCCTGCAGGGTCGCGCGGTCGGCGGCTCGACCACGGTCAACTGGACTTCGAGCTTCCGCACGCCGCCCGC
>JBKBSH010000006.1:0-20805 GCA_046291795.1 Burkholderiaceae bacterium
CGTTGGCGAGAAAACCGTCGGCATCGAAACCCGCCGGAACGCCCCACGGCCGCGGCGCGGCGGGTGCGCCGCGCATGAACTCGTCCATCGCCGAGCCGGGCCGCGCGGCGGTCGTCGGTTCGAGCGCGCCCCGCGCGATCGGCGCGGGCTGAGCTTCATAGCCGATCGGCTGCTCGCGCGCCGGCGCGCCCGCGGTGCCGTAGGCCGGTTGCGGCCCGCGCAGGCGACGCAGCACGAAGCCGATCCCGAGCGCGATCGCCAGTCCGATCAGCACGACCGTCAGGACCGCCGCGAGCGTCTCGCCGAAGCCGAGCCAGGACGCCAGCGCGGCCAGCCCCAGCCCCGCGGCCAGGCCCATCAGCGCGCCGCGCCACGGGCTCGCGGCCCGGGTCGTCGCGGCAGCGGCGGGATTGGCCGCCTGCTGCGCGGGCGCAGCCTGCTGTGGCGACTGCTGCGGTGGCGTCATCTGCCGCTGTTGCTGGAGCTGCTGCGACTGGCGGCCGAACGTCTTGCCGCCGCCGAGACGCCGTTGCGCGTCTGCGTCGAAAGCGAACGACGCCGCAACCAGCCCGATCATCGCGCCCACCAGCCACTTCTTCATGCTTTCTCCTCGTTGCGCGGGCGCATTGCCGACCCGCGATTCAGACCTTCACGCCGACGTGCAGCGCGCAGACACCCGCCGTCAGGTTGAACCATTCGACCCGCTCGAACCCCGCACGTTCCATCATCGCCGCCAATTCCTGCTGCGACGGATGCACGCGGATCGACTCGGCGAGGTAGCGATAGCTGTCCGCATCGCCCGCGATCCGTCGTCCGAGCCAGGGCAGCACGTTGAACGAGTACGCATCGTAGAGGGGTGCGAGCGGCCGCCATATGCGGGAAAACTCCAGTACGAGCAGCTTGCCACCCGGCCGCAGCACGCGCCGCATCTCCGCGAGCGCGCGGTCCTTGTGCGTCATGTTGCGCAGGCCGAAGGCGACCGACACGACGTCGAAGCGGCCGTCGGGAAAGGGCAGTTGCTCGGCGTCGCACTGCGCGACCGGCAGCAGCAGCCCCGCGTCGAGCATGCGGTTGCGGCCCTCGGCGAGCATCGCGCCGTTGATGTCGGTGAGCCACACTTCGCCGGTGGGGCCGGCATCGCGCGCGAATCTCAGTGCCAGGTCGCCGGTGCCGCCGGCGATGTCGAGCACTTTCATGCCCGGCCGCACGTTGGCGTGCCGCACCGTGAACGCCTTCCACAGGCGGTGCAACCCGACCGACATCACGTCGTTCATCAGGTCGTACTTCGACGCGACGGAGTCGAACACGCCGGCGACGCGCCTGGCCTTCTCCGGCTCCGGTACTTCCTGGAAACCGAAATGGGTCGTTTTGTCGCCGTCGTCGGTCATGGCAAGGCGCGCGGCGTCGGCCGACGGGTGTCGGCGCGACGGAAAACTCAGTGATGGCCGCAGGCCGAGCCGCTGTCGGGCACGAACGCGGCGTTGCGCGGATCGGCCGGGTCGCGGCTGGCGCCGACCGCCTCGAGCCGCGCCAGGTACTCGGCCCACAGCGTCTGCTGATTCGTGCCGAGGTGGTACAGGTATTCCCACGAGTAGATGCCGCTCGAATGGCCGTCGGAGAAGTTCGGCTGGATCGCGTAGTGGCCGATCGGATCGACCGACGTGATCGTCACGTCGCGCTTGCCGACCTGCAGCGTCTCCTGCCCGGGCCCGTGGCCACGCACTTCGGCCGAAGGCGAATACACGCGCAGGAACTCGAACGGCAGCTTGAAGGTCTTGCCGTCGTCGAACGCGATCTCGAGCACGCGCGAAGCGCCGTGCAAAGTGATGTCGGTGGGTTGTGGTGAGCGGGTCATGCCGCAAGCATAGCGGCTTCCGGCCCGGCCGTTCCCCTTCGGTCGACGTAGCTATCGCTGCCAGCAGGCCGCGACGGTGCCGGTGCCCGTGATGCCGCGCACGCCCGCTTGCGTCAGCGTCAGGTTGCCGCACTCGGCGTCGGTGAACGCGTCGCTGCCGGCCGGGCAGTTGTCGGCAGTGCCGCAGGGCGTCGCGGTCAACGTGTAGGTCTGCCCCGTCGCGCTGCCGCTGAAGTCCACGGTCACCGCGTAGCTCGCCCGGCCCTCGGCCGGCGCCACCGTCGGCAACGTCGGTGCCGCGCCCGCCTGCGCCTGGCAGTTCGCCACGCTCGTTCGGTTGTAGCAGCCGTTGGTCGTGTAATTGCGCTCGAGCGCGTTGGCCGCATCGAGCAGCACGGTCTTGGCGCCGGAACGCTTCGAGCGGGTCACGTAGTCCGTGTAGTTCGGGATCGCGATCGCGGCGAAGATGCCCGCGATCACGATCACGATCAGCATCTCAACGAGCGTGAAGCCGCGTGGGTTCGTGTTCATCGACGTCACCTCGTCAGCTCGCGCCACGAATCGCGGCCGAGCCGGTTGAAGGTCCGGTTGCGTTCGATCTGGATGTGGCCCGACGTGCCGCTCATCACCTTCTGCGCGGTCGGGCTGCCCTCGAGCACCAGCGGCTGCTTGACGATGCCCACGCCGAGCGGAACGCCCGCAACGCTCGTATCGCTGTCGTTGACGAGCCCGTCGCCGTTGGTGTCGAACACCGAGTACGGCAGCTTCGCGCCCGTTTTGGCGTCGACTTCCATCAGCCAGCCCGAGCCGCCGAAGTTGCACGGGTCGTCGGACGGGATCAGCGTCGTGAAGATCACCCGGCCCGCGCGCACGACCGCGCTGCCGATCACGCGCTCCTTGCTGGTCGGCAGGTCGATGTACCAGCCGCGCCGGGTCAACCAGTCGACCGTATTGGTCGACACGTCGCGCAACGGTGTGGTGACGCCGCGGAAGTTGACGTCGACCAGACTGATCGTCTGCTGCTGGAGCTGGCTGCGATCGGTCGTCGTCACCGGCGTGCCGTTGTCCAGGATCCCGTAGAACGACTGCGCCGTGGTATCGATGTTGTCGGTCGTCGTGAAGAAGCGGCCGGTGCCGAACAGCACGATCACGCCGGGAACGCCCAGCGGCGGGCGAGCCAGTTCCACGCGCGGCTGGATCGGCTGCACCTGGCCCGAAGCATTGCGCGCCTGGAACAGCGGTGCGCCGTTCGGGAATCCCGTCGCGGCCGCGAAGGCGATGCCCCAGAGGCTCGGGTTCGCGTTGCTCAGATCGAACTTCCACACGTTGCCGCGCATGTCGGTCGCGTACGCGTAGTCGTAGACGTCGTCGCCGTTGGCGTCGTAAAGCGTCGGCGTGCCGAGCCCGTTGGGCGTGCTCGCGCTGCCGACACCGGTGTCGATCTTGCGGATCAGCGTGCCGTCGGCGACGCGAACGATGTACAGCACGCCGCGCTCGCCGGCGCTGCGGTAGCCGTTGCCGAACACCACGCCCCATTCGCCGTTGTTGAGTTTGACGACCACGCCTTGTCCCATCGTGAAACCGAGGTCGGCGGCGTAGGTCGGGTCCACGGCGTCGCCGGGACGTGCAGCGGTGTTCGCGTTGATCTCCCACAGCACCTTGCTCGCGTCGAACGCGTCGGGGTTGGTCACGTCGAGCGCGAAGATCGACTTGGCGCCCGCGCCGGTCGTTCCGATCAGCACGGTCTTCCAGGCGCCGCCGACGAATGCGTCCCAGGCCGACGGCGAGCCGTCGACGAAATACCGATGCGCATATGCAGGGTCGGCCAGCAGCGACAGGCTCGGGATCACCGCGTTCGGCACGTAGGCGAACCGCTCCTCGCCGGTCAGCGCATCGAAGGCGCGCAGCATGCCGTCGTTGGCGCCGACGTAAAGCATCTTGCGGCGCGCCTTCTTCGACTCCAGGAAGTTCCGGTACGGCGTCGAGCCGGTGGCCAGTCCCTCCGGAAGCCCCGCGTAGCCGAAGTTCTCCGCGCCGACGAACACCGGATCGGAGTTGACGATGTCGCCGAGCCTGGTACTGCGGTTGCGCCAGGGGCCGCCGTTTTTCTGCTCGCGACTGTCGTCGCCGCGCAGGTAGGCAAGCATGTCGGCCGAACCGATGGAGGGCCACAGACCTGCCGCAGTGAGATCGGACTCACTGAAACCCATGCCCGCACTGCCGCTCCACGAGTAGACGTTGCGCAGCCCGGGCGCCGGGATCTTGCCGGGATCGGTCGCCTCCCACACGGGGCTGCCGAGCGTGCCGTCGACGTTGATCCGGTACGCCGTCAGCCGGCCGGTCCAGTCGCCGCTGTTGAAACGCGCCTGGAACAGCAGCGTGTCGGTGGTCAGCCGCGTCGAGTTCGTCGCCAGCGCGGCCGCTGCGCTCTCGCGTTCGAGGATGCGGTTCAAGGCCCCCTGCAGTGCGATGTCGAGGTCCCGTGGCGACTCGGCGGCGAACGACTGCCCGCGGCTGTTGATGGCCGCGTGCCACAGGTCGTACACGTTGCCGGGCGACACGTTGCTGCCCGTCGCCGGCCAGGTGCCCGCGCCGCTCAACAGGTTCGCATAGCCGGCACCCGCGTAGGTGCTTCCGCTCCAGCGCAGATCGACGGGCGTCGTGATGTTCATGGTCCGCGCCAGGCCCAGCCCGACGGTGAACGTCACCAGGTGCTGCCAGGTCGCCGGATCGTTCTTCGGGTTCCAGTACTGTTGGACCGCAGTCCCGGTGCGATCGACGTAGTAGGGAATCTGGTTGTTCGTCAGATCCGGCCGCAGGTCCGTCGCCCAGTAGTGGAACGCGATGTCCGCGACGCTGTTGGAGTTCGCGTCGCGAAAGATCCTCGTCAGCGCCGAAGTCGTGTCGTAGGCGGTGCCGTCGGGCAGCGTCCGGCTCGTGCCGTCCTTGTTGCCGCACGTGGCGCCGCTGCAGTACGTACCGCTGTCGGCATCACTGTTCCAGATGCCGTCGGTCATCAGGATGTGGAAGTTCGGACGGCACGAATACTGGGTGCCGGTTACGGAGGGCGACTGGTTCGGATCGATGCCGTACGGGCTGTTGTCGCCGGTGGTCGAGAAATACTGCCCCGCGCGCGACGCGGCCGTGCGCAGCGGCGTTGCGCCGGACGCCGGCAGCCGCATGACCCAGCTGTAAAAATTGCGGCGGTGCGTGTCGTCGGCCGCATCCGTCGGTGTACCGATCCAGCGGCGAATGCGGTTTGGCACGGCGGTGAAGCCCACCCCGCTGCGCGTCCAGCCGCTGCAGGACGTGCCGTAACTGTTGCACGAATTGATCGCCTGCCAGGCGATGCGCGCGCCGGGCGGAAGCCCGGCCATCGCGCGCGTGGCCGCCGAAACGGTCAGCAGATTGCGAGTGCGGTAGTACGAGTACCAGTTCGCGAAGTTCTGCCGCTCGTCGGGACCGATGGCGGGGTTGGTTCCCGATGTGGCCGACACGATCACCAGCGTGTAGCAGTCCTCGTCCGAAGTCGTGCCGTCGCAGCCGACATTGGCGGCGTCGAACCGATAGTAGTACGCCGGCCCCGGCGTGCTCGTCGTGAACGGGTTGACCAGCGTTCCCCCTGCCGCGACGCGCCCCGCCTGCAGCGCCGCCAGATCCGCGGCGACGTTGGCGTGCGCAGCGAACGTTTGCGACGTTGAGTTGGGGTTGTACGTCAGCGTCGGCCGGTAGGCGATGCTCAGATTCACTGCGCCGTTGTTCGGCCGCCCGGCCACGCCGTCGGCGAATCCGTTGATCCAGGCATTGGTGAAGCTGGTCGCAAGCGGATTGCCGCTCGCGTCGACGGGCGGCGGGTAGACGGTATCGGGGTTGTAATAGAGCGGGTTGAACGCTGCGGACTTGAAGCGGCGTGTGCCCGCGAACGACCACAGGGTGTCCGGCACGTAGGCCCACGCCATCGATCCCGAGTCATCCAACGTTACCGCGATGTTCGGCGACAGCGGCGTCGGCAGGAAAGGCGGATTGTTCGAGATCGTGAACGCCGCCGCACCCTGCGCGAGGAGCAGCGCGCAGACGCCGAGGAGGCGCCGCAACGGGAAGCGATCGGAACGGCTTTTCTTCATCGCAGTCTCCAGAACCTTGGCTCGCCCTCGGCTACGGCCGCACGTACATCGACTGCACGGACGCTGACGTATTGGCGTTGGCGCCGAAACCCACGGCCGTGATCCGGTAGACGGTCAAGTTGGTCGGCAGGCTGCCCGCGACGCGCACCTCGGGCGGCACCTCGATGTCGATGACCTGTTCGACGATGCAGCGCGGCTGGATCGACACGTCCGGCAGCGGCGTCGGGATCGTTCGCACCTTCGCGGCGTTCTTCCAGTCGGTCATCGGCATCTCGAATTGCTGCGGTTGATCCGGCGCCGGCGCCACGTACATGCCGTTGGTTCCGTCGAACGCGGGCAAGCCGCCGCCGATCGGCGCGAGCACCGACTCGCAGTCGCGCAGCGAGGCCTCGGCTGCCTCGAAGGCGCGGATGCGATCGCGCGTATTGCCGGACATGCGCTCCTCCTGCGTGGCAGCCGAATACGCAGCCACGCCCATCAGGCTGAGCATCGCGAGGAAGATCAGCCCGACGACCAGCACCGCGCCGTGCTGGCGGACGCGGAAGGCGGGCATGTGATGTCGCCTGTTCATCTCCGTACCTCAGAGCACCCGGTTGCGCAGTGCGACGGTCGTCGTGAAGACCTGGCGCAGCCGGCGGTCGGGCGCGGTCTGCGCGTCCGCCAGACCGTCGCCGGTGGTGTCGCGCAACGCGTAGGTTTGCGCGTTGGTCGTGATGTTTCCTTCGGGGCCGACGACCAGCAGGCTGATTCGCACGCTGACGACCTGCCGCCAGTTCGGCGTGGCGGGTGCGGCGACGAACGCATCGGCGCGCACGTAGGTGTCGGCGATGTCGTCCGGCTCCGGCATGCTGGTGTCGACGCCGTAGACGACGTCCATGTCCTCGACGTTGTCGACCAGCTCCTCGATGCCGTCGGCCGAAACGCGGTACAGGCTGCGCCCGCCGGCCGGGTTCGTGCCGATGAAGTACGTGGTTTCGATGAAGCGCAGCGCCGTCGAGCGGCTGCTTTCGGCGAAGTCCGCAGCGCCCGGCGTGATCACCGCGGCGTTGCCGAGCGAACCGTCGGGTCCGCCGCCGCTCACACCGAACGCGAGCACGGTCGGGAAGTTGCCGACGCCGGTCGTCGCGGGGTTGTTCGTGACGCGGAACATCATCGCCTGCCGGCAGTCGCTCAGGACGACGAGATCGCCGTTGCGGATGCCGGCGGCGTTGTGGCGTAGCGTGACCGTGCGTGCCACCGGGTCCGAGCTGCCGACGATGCTCGTCTGCAGACCCGCCGAGCGGCGCACGGTCAGCACGTCGCCCGCCGCGCGCGCGATCGGGGTGGACGTGGCGAGTGTCGGGTTGACCCAGCCCGCGCCGTCCTCGTACCCGATCACACCGTCGCCCGCGCCGCTGAAGGCGATCGCCGGCTGCGTGATGTTGTAAAAGGTGCCTGCATCGGCCGACAGGCTGCGCGAGCGGCAGCCCGTATAGCTCGTCATGCGCAGGTCCTGCGCGACGTAGTCGAGCGCGAAGCGGCCGCCTTCCTGCACGCGCGCGAGGTTCTCGTTGGCGCGATACGCGCCGCGCGAACCGACGTACACGTAGACGATCGCGCCCGTCACGATCAGCGCGATCGTCATGCCGATCATCAGCTCGATGATCGTCAGTCCGCGCTGCCGCGCGCGGCGCGTGCGTGCCGGCGGGCGGCGCATCAGTTGTTCCATATCCGCGTCACCACCTCGTATTTGGCGTTGGCCGGGCCCCCGGCGCGCGTGTCGTCCCACTGCACGGTGATCGTCACCAGGTTGTTGCCGAGATCGATCGCGACAGAACCGGCGCCGCCCGGCAGCGTGCGCAGCTTGGCCAGCCAGTCGGCGAGATCGCGGTCGCGCACCGAGGTGCCGGTCGGCGCGGCGTCGCCCAGCGCCAGTCCATAGGTACGCGCCTGGCCCAGGTTCGCACGCATGCGCTCGGCGATGTCGTCGGCGTACTGCGCGGCCTGCGCGCGGTAGAACGAACCCTGGCTCGCGCGCAGGCTGGCGGCCTGCAGCCCCGCCATGCCGAGCAGGCCGAGCGAAAGGATCACGATCGCGACCAGCACCTCGAGCAGGCTCAGGCCGCGTTGTTCGCGAACGCGCGCGACGGAAGAGATCATCTTGAGGTGCTCCGGCGGTCCTCGCCTCTACGGATTGGTGCAGCTCGCGACTGCGCCGCTGTCCTTTTCGGGCACGCCGTCGCCGTTCGCGTCCAGGGCCAGCCGCACGCGCCCCGCGCCGTTGACGAGCACCGCGCGCGAGCGCGACTGTCCGTCTTCGACGAGGTCCGCGCCGTGGCAGATCACGAACGCGCCGCCGCCGGCGTTGGCGAGCCGGCCGCTCGCGTCGAACGCGATGAAGTTCGCGAAATTTGCGCTGCCATAGAGCGTCAGCGGCGGCTGCAACGGTGCGCCGGCGCGCAGCGTTTCTTCGCCGGCGCAGGCGTTGTCGCGGTCGCTGTCGACGCACATCGTCCAGCCCGCGCCCCAATCGCCGGAGCCGGCCGCGCCGCCGTGCACGAGCGTCACCTGGACTTGGCGCCGCACCGCTTCGCTGCGCGCGAACTGCAGCGCCGTGTGGAACTCGTGCGTCGCCGAGGCAAGCCGGTTGTTCAGGATGAAGGTCTGCATGTTCGGCACGCCGATGCCGAGCAGGATCGCGGCAATCGCGATCACGATCAGGACCTCGATCAGCGACAGACCGCGGTTCGCGGTCGGTGCCCGACGCCGTGCCTTTCCGAGATCCACTGCCGCCCTCCAAGGCCGAACCGGCCGTATCGACACATGGATTCGGCCGCAGGCTCGAGGGCTAAAGGTAGGCCACGGCCACCGGCGCGTAAGCGCCGATAAGCGGCGAAAACCTCAGGCAGCCACCGGCCGCTCGTGCCCGATGGGCGGCGAAACCGTCAGCGGCAGGGCGAGTCCGGTGCGAGGATCCGGGCCGCCCCGTCGGTCGCCACGCAGATCCGGCGCGACACCTCGCCGTCGCCGGAAGTGAGCGTGAGGACGACCGGCGTGGCGTGATCGAGCGCGCCCACCGGCCTGAAGCCCACCGCGGCGAGCGGCGCGCCGGGCGCGACGGCGGATGCGCTCACGATGAGTCGCGGTCCGGATTCCACGTACAGCACGGTTTCGCCCGCGTCGATGCGGCCGTTGCGATTCGCGTCTTCGAAGACGGCCCAGCCGTGCGTCCAGCGCTGCGCTTCGACGCCGCAACGGACTTCGCGTATCGGCCGGTCGCCGCCGCGTTCGTCGATGCCGCACACGGCCACCGGGACGCGCCGCGCGACCGCCGCGGTGCGCGCGAACTCCAGGCTCGCCACCAGCGCACGCGCGCTCGTCGCATGCCTTTCGCTGAGCGCAAGTGCCAGCACCGAGGTCGTTCCCAGACCCAGCGCGAGCGCGCCGATCGTGGCGGCGACGAGCGACTCGACGACGGTCACGCCGCGCTGGCGGCGAGGGAACGAACACTTGGGGAAGGCGCTGCGCACGGCGAAAACCTCTGTCCGGGCTTTCGACGCGCGGTTCGATCGCTTGAGTGCGTGCGATGCCGCCGGAAGGTGTAGGAAGTGCGCCTACGCGATGCGGATCGGGTGAGCGGTACGCGCAAGCCGTGATCGCTGCCGGCGCCGCGACGTCAGCGCCAGCATTCGGCCACCGTGCGCCCGGCCGTCTGGTTGACGATGCCGCGCACGCCCGTGTGCTTCAGCGTGAGGTCCCCGCACTCGTCGCCGGCCATCGTGCCGACGCGTGTCGCGGTGAGCGTGTAGGTGGTCGAGCCCGCACCGCCGCCTGCGCTGATCGCGATCGTGTACTTGGCGGCACCGGACGGCGGACTCTGCGTCAACGGCAGCGGGCAGCTGTAATCGCCGTTCTGCGTGAAGCAGCGCTGAAGGAATGCGGCCGCCTCCAGCAGCGTCTGCTGCGCTTCGTTGCGGTTGGCGCGCTGGACGTACTGCGTGTACGACGGAATCGCGATCGCGGCGAGGATCGCGATGATCACGACGACCGCCATCAGCTCGATCAGCGTGAAGCCGCGGGCCCCGCCCGGCCGATCATCGCGTCGCATCGCTTGCATGCTGCGCATCATTGGATGATCTGCCGCCAGGTGCGGACCGCACCGATACCGCCGCGCGGCACGCAGCGGCCGGAGATCGAGCCGTCGATGCCGGTCGAGAAGATGTAGTCGAACCCGGCCGGGCACGTGCACGTCGCCCCGGGAGGACAGGGCGGAGGTGGAGGTGGCGGCGGCTGCGTGCCACCACCTCCGGGCGGCGGGACGCTCGCACCCGTGCGCGAATAAAAAGGCAGCATGCCGAACGATCCCGGGATCTGGATCGCGCCCGAATCCGGATCGCCGAAGCTGCGCGCGCCGATGAAGCTGCCGGTCAACGGATCGAGCCGGTACAGGAACGAATCCCCGCCGGGGCTGCACGGGTCGGTCGACGGGATGAACGACTGCGCCAGCAGATTGCCGCCCAACTGGATCGGCGAAACCACCATCCGTTCGCGCGGCGTGACCACCTGCGCGCTCGCCGTATTCACGGCCGAGCCCGCGACGCTGTATTGCACGCCGAGATCGAGATACCAGCCGCGCTTGCCTGCACCGTAGTTCACGGGGAAATTGGTCAGCCGGTAGTTGGTCGGCTCGTCGCCGGCGATCGACGGATCGAACACGTCCTTCTGCGTGATCGCCTGCTGCACCATGTCCGTGCCGCTGCGGAAGTTGTCACTGAGCGGCACGGCCGACGGTTTGTCCCAGACGCCGTACAGGGTCTGGATGTCTGCGTTTTCCTTGTCGCCGGGCGAAAACAGCTTGCCGGTGCCGAAGATCACCATCGCGCCGCCGTTGGGATGCCGGCGCAGCAGCGGACGCGCGAAGATCGGCTGGCGCTGTCCGGCGGGGTTTCGCGCCTTGAACAGCGGCTGGCCGCCCAGCGCGACGTTCCACGACGCCGCGTCGGTGCTGCTCAGATCGAATTTCCAGAGGTTGCCGCGCAGGTCGCCGGCGTACACGCCGATCAACTGCTGATTGGCGTCGAACGCCGGGGCGGGCGTGCTCAGACCGTTGGGCTTGGAGTTGTCGCCGTCGCCGGTGTCGATGATCCGGATCGGATTGCCGGTTTCGAGGTCGACGATGAACAGCGCCGCGCGCTTGTTGTCGCTCTCCGGGCCGTTGCCGAACACGGCGACCCATTTGCCGTTCTTCGCGCGGGCGGTGAACGCGGGTCCGAACACGTGCCCGAGGTACTGATAGCTCGAACTCGACAGCGAAGTCTCGTCGAGGTCCCACAGGATGCTGTTCGCACCCAGCGTCGCGGGATCGGTCGCGTCGATCGCGAACACCGAACGCCCCCCCGCGCCGAGCGAGCCGATGACGACCGTCCGCCACGACGGCGAGCCGATACCGTTCGGCGCGATGTACGCGTCGCCCGACGCCGGAACGCCGTCGACGAAGTAGCGGTGCACGTAGTCCGGCTTCGTCAGCTCGGGCAGGTTGCGGATGACCGAACGCGGCACATAAGCAAACACCTCCGCGCCGGTGTCGGCGTTGAACGCGTGGAACATGCCGCCGTTGGATCCGACCCAGACGAGCGGCGTGCGCCCGGGGCCACCGCCAACACCGGCGTTGGCGCGGACGAAGGCCTGATACGTGTCTCGCCCCGGCGTGCCGGTCGGCAACAGATCGAGCGCGAAGTCGTCGTCCTTCACATACAGCGGGCTCGAGTTGACGATCGAGCCGAGGACGTTGCTGTTGGCGCCGCGCGGGCGGTCGCGCAGGTTTCCGGGCGGCACCGCGCTGCGCTCCTTGCTGCGATCGCCGCGCAGATAGTCGATCACGTCCGCAGCGCTGGCCGAGGGATTGCTGCTCAGCTCGGCCATCTGCGACGACGACACACCCGTCGATCCGCTTTCCGGAACGAATTCCACGCGCGACCCGTCGGGGCGCAGCGTGAAGATGCGCCGCGCATTCGGCGCCGGCAGTTGGTCGGAAGCCCGCCACTGCCACGCGTTGCCGCCGAAGCTCCTGAACTGCAATGTGGCCGGATCGATCTCGCGGCGGTAGAGGTTGCCGGTCCAAGTGCCTTGCGTGTATTCGGTGGTGAACACCCCGTTGCCCACATCCAGAAACGCCGTCGTCGCCGTGGCGGCGGAGCCGCTGCTGGCGCGCTCGCCAACGATCTCCCGGACGATCCGCGAGAAACCGGCAATCAGATCGGACGAGCGCTCGGCGCTGAACGCTAGCCCGCGGCTGTTGATCGCCGCGTGCCACAGGTCGTAGACGCGGCCTTGAGCCGCCGCAGCAGTCGTACTGCCGGCCAACCATGTCGACGGCGCGCCTGTGCTGGGCCAACTCTCGACCCCGGTGAGCAAGTTGTCGAAGCCCGTTCCCGCAAAGGTGTCGCCCCCCCATGTCAGGCCCGGCAGCGTCATGTTGGCCGTCAGTCCGAGGCCGACCGTGAAGTTGGTCATGTGCTGCCATGTCGCTGGGTCGTTCCGCGGGTTCCAGTATTGTGCAGCCGCGCTGCCGGTTCGATCCGCGTAGTACGAGGCCTGGTTGTTCGGAAGATCCGGGCGCAGGTCGGTAGCCCAGTAGTGAAAGGCCACGTCTGCGAGGCTGTCGGCGTTCGCGTCGCGATAGATCGATGCCAGCGCGAAGTCGGGGTCCGACGGAGTCGACGGAAACACCGTGCCGTCGGGCAACGTGCGGGCGGCGCTGTCGGCGTTGCCGCAAGCCGCCCCCGAGCAAAAACTGCCCGTGGTGTCCTTGTCGGAGTTCCAGAAGCCGTCCGTCATCAGGATGTGGTAGTTCCGCCGGCAGCTGTACTCGGTGCCGAGCGAAATCTGCGGGTCCTGCGCGTAAGGGCTGTTGACTCCGCTGCTGCGGTAGTACTCGCCGGCGCGCATCATGGCCGAGCGCAGCGGCGTGAACCCCGACGCAGGCAGCCGGAATAGCCACGAGTAGAAAGCCGAGCGGTGATTGACGGTGAGCGGATCGTCGGCGAAGCGACGGATTCGATTCTCGACGGCGGCACCGCCCCAGCCGGTGCAGGACGTTCCGAAGCTGTCACAGGTGGTCAGTCCCTGCCAGGCAAGCCGAACCGAGTCGGGCAGCGCCGCAAAGGCTCGGCTCGCCGCCGTCGCCGTTAGTAGATTGCGCGTGCGGTAGTACGAGTACCAGTTGGCGAAGTTCTGCCGTTCGTCCGGCCCGATGGCGGGGTTGGTCCCGGAAGTCGCGGACACGATGACCAGCTCATAACAATCGTCGTCGTTGACGGTTCCGTCGCAGTTCGGCAGCGTTGCTTTGAAACGGTAGTAGTAGGCTGGCCCCGGCGAGTCGGGTTTGAACGGGCTCACCAGCGTGCCGCCATTGGCGACGCGGCCGGCCTGCAGTGCGTCTAGATCCGCCGAGATGTTCGGGTGGGCAGCGAAGTCCTGCGAGGTCGAACTCGGGTTGTATGCGAGAGTGGGCCGGTAGTCCGTCGCCAAATTGACGCTGCCGTTGTTCGGTCGTCCGGCCAGGCCGTCGGCAAACCCGTTGATCCAGGCCCTGGTGAAACTGGTGGCGAGCGGATTGCCCTTCGCGTCGAGCGGCGGCAGGTAGACCGTGCCGGGGTCGTAATAAAGAGGATTGAAGGCAGAGGACTTGTAGCGGCGCGTGCCCTGACTGCCCCCAAGCTCGTCCGGAACATGGGCCTGCACCATCGAGCCGGAATCATCGAGCGTGACGACGACGTTGGGCGCCGGCGGTTTGGGCAAGGACTGCGGCTCCTGCGCGAGCGACGCCGGCGGGATCGTCGGCGCGGCGAACGCGGCGGGCGCCCACGACGTCGCCAGGTAGATGCCGAGCACCTGCGCGCACAGCAGCCGGCGCAACGCGCTCGGAATCGGTCGTGCGGACTGTCTCATCGGATGCCTCGCCATTGATCTCGACTAGGGGGCGATCGGGTTCGGACGCAGCTGGCTTTGCACGGTCGCCGGAAAGTTCGTCTGCGAGTTGTCGCCGAAACCGCGCGCCGTGACGACGTACATCGTGGGCCGCGTGCCGCGCGCGAAACGGATCGTGTAGCCGCCGCTGTCGCCGAGCGCCTCTTCGATCATGCAGCGCGGCGCGGCCACACTCCCCGGCACGTTCGGCGGCGTGAGGCTGCGAACCGGATCGGCCCAGTTGGCGTTGGCGGGCGATGGCGGATCCCAGCGCGCGCCCAGCGGCGGCGACTCGACGAACTTGACGTCGTCCAGCCTGATGGTGCCGCTCGGATCCTGCCCGTTCCAGACGATGTCCTCGCAATGGCGCAGTGCCAGCTCGGCCATTTCGAACCCCACCGACGACGAGCGCAGGTTCGCGGCGATGCGCTCCTCGGTCGTCACGCCGCGGATCGCCACCACCGCCAGCAGCGTGACCATCACGAGCATGACCAGACTGAGCGGAAGCACGATGCCGCGATGGGTGCGGACGCCGACTGCGATGCGATTCATCTTCATCCTCACAGCACGCGGTTGCGCAGGGTGACGACCTGCGTGAAGGTCCGGCGCAGCCGGCCGTCGTTCGGGAAAGCCCCGTTGCGGCATCCGAAGCCGGGCTGCGGGCCGGTCGTCAAACCCGCGCTCTCCGACACGACCTGCACGCATAGTTCGACGCCCAGCACGCGGCCCCACTGCGCCGCGGTCCAGCCCGCGGCCGCCTGCGGATCGACGATCTGCTCGGTGCGCGAAAACGGATCGCCCACGCGCAAGCGGATCTGCAAGTCTTCGACGTTGGGTACGAGCGGCGCCGCAACGCCGTCGTTGCCGACGCACATCAGCGTCGGAACGCCGCCCGAGTTGGCCACATAGAAGCGGTTGCGCGTCGCCAGTTGCGGCGCGATCGGCGAGTTCGCCGCGGTGATCGTCGCGCCGAGGCAGTCGCGACCCTCGCCGGAACCGGTCGCCGCCGCGCCGCCGACGAGATAGGAAACCGCCAGCGCATCGGGCTGCGTCGACACGTTGTTGCAGTTGGGCGTGGCCGCGGTCGGATTGTCGAAACCACCCGAGCACACACGCAGCGCTTCGCCGGCGAAGTTCGACGGATTGCCGACCAGCCAGAAGTCCGACGAATTGATCTGGCCGTAGCCGGCCATCCGCAACTGATACGCAAGCCGGTCGAGCGCGAGCTGCCCGGCCGCCTGCATGCGCTGGACGTCGGCGCTGGCGCGGTAGGTCTGGCGGTTCGCGCCGTAGATGCTGATCACGCCGGCCGTGATCATCAGGCCGATCGTGATCGCGATCATCACCTCGATCAGCGTGCGGCCCCGCTGCGGCCGCGGCAGGCGATGGGTCCTCATGGCCGCACCACGATGCGCATGCATTCGACCTCCGTCGGCGTCGCGTAGCCGAGAGGCGAGCCGAGGGCCGCGGCATTGCACGACGGGCCAAGCACGCCGCTTGCGCGGAAGCCGGTTTCGCTCCAGAGCAGCGTGACGTTCCACGCGCGATTGCCGGAGCCGCCGATCGGCTCGACGTGCGCCCAGCCGCCGGGCAGCGTCTGATTGACGCGCGCCACCCAGCGGGCGCGGTCGAACTGGGCCTGCTGCGCCTCGTTGCACACGACGGCCTCGCAGTCCGCGGAGGCCGGCGGCAGCGGCGTCCCGGGGGCGGCAGTGAACGCGTAGTCGATCGGCGGCGTCAACGTCCCCGGCACGCGGTTGGCGCGCATGCGGTCCGCGAGATCGAGCGCCAGTTGCGTCGCGATCGCGCGGCCGTGCGCGTCCTTCTGGATCGAGAGCCCGCGCACCTGCAGGCCCGCCAGCCCGAGCAGGCCGACGGCCACGATGACCAGCGCCACCAGCACTTCGATCAGCGTCACACCGCGCGATCGGCGCGGCAGCGAATACGTCGCGGTGCTCATGCGCAGGAATCCCAAGTGGTCGAGACGCGCGCGCGTCCGGTCGCGTTGATGCAGACGGTGCGGCGGTTGCCGGGGTCGGAGCCGGCGACGTTGAAGCGCAGCGGATCGGTCGCGCCCATCGCTCCCAGAGGCATGCCGGCGCTATCGAACAGCGTTCCGTCGCTCGTGACGTAAATGCCTGTGAGCGCGAGGTTCGGCGTGACCGTCACGCTGCCCGCGCCCGGCGTATGCACGCGGATGATCTCCTCGCCAGCGTCGCGCGTGCCGACCGTCGGGCCATTGTCGACGTACACGATCCATCCGGTCGCCCATGCGCCGGCCGCGCAAGTCGCGCCCGGCGCCGTCGGATTGGCGGAAGCGCACATGCCGACGCGGCCGCGCCGCGCCAGTGCCTCGCTGCGCGCGAGCGCCAGGTGCGCGATCAGCTCGTTGACTTCGGCGGCGACGCGGTTGCGGTCCACGAAGGTCGAGAACATCGGCACGCCGACCGCGAACAGGATGGCGGAGATCGCGAGCACGACCATCAGCTCGATCAGCGTGACGCCGTGGGGCAGTGATCTGACGGGCCGAACGCCCATTGCGCGAACTCCCTCGCTGAACTGCGCCGGTTCGTACCGGCTCTTTTGCTTGCCGACCGATTATTCAGAAGCACCCGGTCGAAACCGAGCACAGAAGGACCCGCCGGTTGGACGCGCCCGACAAGCGGGGCTCAAGCTTCGCGACGCTCGTTCGCGCGGATGAGCGCCTGGGATCGATCGGAGAGTGCCCCATCGCGGATTCGCGTGATGCGCCGTGGCACCCCGCAGCGGGGCGCAAATTCGACATCGGCAGCGGCGAGTGTTCGGCAGTCGCGACTCGGCGCACTCGCGAAAATGCACCGCATCGCTTTCATCGACCCGCACACCGAGTAGACGCCATGACCCAGTTGCCCACCGGCCAGCCGCGGCGCCAGCGCGGCGTGACGTTGATCGAAACCGCGACCGCTGCGTGCGTCTCGGCGGTGCTTGCCGCCAGCGCGCTGCCGTCGGTGTCGGCCGCGCTCGACAACCATCGTCTGACGGCGGCGACCAACGATCTCGTGCTCGCCGTCAATCTGGCGCGGTCGACCGCGACTGCGCAGCGCGCGCGCGTCGTTCTGGCGCCGCGCAGCGGCGCCGACTGGACGTCGGGCTGGCGCGTCTTCGTCGACGGCAACAACAACGGCCGACTCGATGCCGGCGAAGCGGTCGTGCGCGAGTTCGACGCGGCACCCAAGGCCCTGTCGATCACGCCGCACTTCGGAACGTCCTACAGCGGCGCGTACCTCAGCTTCGACAACATGGGCAACGTGCGCCGCGCGGGTTCGGGCGGGTTCGTGCTCGGCCGCCTCGTGCTGAGCCTCGGCGGCGAGGCACGGTCGCTGTGCTTTTCGGCGCTGCAGGTCCGCACCGTCCGCGACGCCGTCTGCACGTGACACCAAACAAAGGCGCACGGCGATCGAGCATCGCTGAAGTGGCGCGCCTGGCGGGACTCGAACCCACGACCCCTGGCTTCGGAGGCCAGTACTCTATCCACTGAGCTACAGGCGCCTGGCTTGCGCGCGCGTCGATCGGTCTTGCCCGAGCGCGCGTGCCCGCGAGCCGCTCGGACCGAGATGGGACACGCGGGGCGGCGAAGGATACGCCGTTCGACTGCGAGCGTCCAACGCGCACGCGCGTCGCGTGCGCCTGTGCTCGTGCCGGTGCGCGCGGGCGCGTCGAGGGCCGCGGATATAATCCTTGCCGCAATTTTTCCCACGCCTTCCATCGTGCGGATGCGCATCGTTTCGATGCGCAACGATGCGTCCGCGGAGTCCCACATGTCCGACCAGCACAGCTCGCCGATCAAAACCCCGAGGCAGTTGATCACCATCGTCGTCCTGGCGTTCGTCGTGCCGGTATTGATCATCGTGCTGCTGGTCAAGTACGTTGCCGGCGCCAAGCTGGAGGGCGCAGGCACGGCGTCGATGACGCCGGAGGCCATCGCCGATCGGCTGCGGCCCGTCGGCACCGTCGTCCTCGCCGAAGCAAACGGCGCGCGTGCGCTGCAGTCGGGTGAAGCCGTCTACAACCTCGCATGCGGCGCCTGTCATACGGCCGGTGTGGCGGGCGCGCCCAAGTTGGGCGATGCGGCGCAATGGTCGCCACGCCTGGCGCAGGGCTACGACACGCTGGTCAAGCACGCGGTCGAAGGCTTCAAGGGCATGCCGCCCAAAGGCGGCAATGCCAGCCTCGATCCGATCGAGGTTGCGCGCGCGGTCGTCTATATGGCCAATCGCTCGGGCGGCAAGTTCAAGGAGCCCGACGTCGCCGCGCCGAAAGCCGCGGAAGCGAAGTTTGGCGAGCGCACCGGTGAGCAGGTCGTCGCAGCAGCTTGCGTCAAGTGCCACGAGACAGGTCAAGGCGGCGCACCGAAGATCGGCGATTGGGTCGCCTGGAAACCCCGCGTCGAAATGGGCTTGGCGAAGCTGACCGAAGCGGCGATCAAGGGGCACGGCGGAATGCCCGCGCGCGGCGGCATGGCCGAGTTGTCCGATGCCGAGATGAGGCGCGCGATCGAGCACATGTTCAACGTCGGCAAGCAGGCCGCGCCTGCGCTGGCCGCTGCCGCTGCGGCAGCGGCAGCGGCCAAGACGGACGCGGCGGCGGGCAAGAAGCTGTACGACAGCGCCTGCACGGCCTGCCATGCGACGGGTGTGGCCGGCGCGCCGAAGTTCGGCGACAAGGCCGCGTGGGCACCGCGGATCCAGGCCGGCGTCGATGCGCTGACGTCGAGCGTGATCAAGGGCAAAGGCGCGATGCCGCCGCGCGGAGCGTCGACCGCGACGGACGCGGAACTGCGTTCCGCCGTCGAATACATGGTCGCCGCCGCGAAATAGATAGAAGAAGGTAGAAGAAGCGAAGGCGCGGAAACTCTTCGGCGCGCTTCGATCAAGAAGCGCAGCGGGTCAGGGATTCAACTGCTGGTACACGAGGCGCGCGACGGCAGCGAGCGAATCCTTGTCGAGATTGCCGGCCAGCGCGTACCCGAAGGGCCCGTCGATCCAGTAGAAGACGCCGGTTTCGCCCGACTGCGAGAAGCGGAACGCCGTATCGCGACTGGACGACTCGCGGCGCACCAGCAGGGACAGCCGCCTGCCCTGCGCATTCTCGTACATGAACAACGCCACCGGCGCGTTGCCGACTTCGCCTGCAGCAGGCAGCAGGCGGCCGCCGAGCAACTGGTAGCCGGCCGCGGCGAGCGAAGGCGCCCGTACCGGCGCGCCGAGACGCTTGGACAGCCAGCCGACGAGGTGCTGCTCTTCTGCAGCCGCGACTTCGACCGGATGCCGCACCTCGGGCAGATAGGCCACATGCGCGAGCACGGCCTGCTGCGCGATGCCCGGCGCCGCCGGCGCGACGCCGCGGCCGAACTGCCCGCGCGCGACGTAGCCGATCGCGATCCCGAGCGCCAGCGTGGCGGCGATGCCGCCGAGCCGACGCCAGAAACGCGCGGCGTTGGCAGCCGCGGGCCGCGCATCGACCCTCAGCGTGTGCGGCTCGTCGAGCACCGGATCGAACAGCCGGTGCAGCATCTGGTTCTGGGCAATGTACGCTCGCACGCGCACGGCCTCGTCGGGATGCGCGGCCAGATACACGTCGACCGCGCGACGCTCTTCGGCGTCGAGCGCGTCATCGACATACGCGTGCAGCTTGTCCTCGTTCACGGCGTCCGTCATCACTTGACCCGGCGCAGGCCTTGCGGTCCTGCGCCACCCTCGTCCAGCAGTTGCCGCAGGCGCTCTCGCGCACGCGACAGCCGCGACATCACCGTACCGATCGGCACCCCCAGCGCCTGCGCGGCCTCCGCGTAGGACAACTGTTCCAGCCCGACGAGCAGCAGCACTTCGCGCTGCTCCTCGGGCAGGCGACGCAATGCCGCGTGCACGTCGCTCAGCGCGGCGTCGGTTTCCGCGCTGGCGCCGGCCGACGCCGGCTCCGGGTGCGCACCCGCGGGGTCATCGAGCGAGTCGAACTGCCGCGTCCGTTTCACGCCGTTGATGAACACGTGATGCATCACCGCGAACAGCCACGCGCGCAGCTTTCCATCCGTACTGCCGGTCTGCGCGCGCCACAGACCGCGCTTGATCCATGCGCGCTCCAGTGTGTCCTGCGTCAGGTCGTCGGCCGCCTCGCGCGACCCGGTCAGCGCGCGCGCGTACCGCCGCAGGCGCGGGATGTGCGCCTGGAGCTGCTCCGCGGTGAATCCACTGCTCATCGGCGTGCGCGAGTCGCCGGCGTCGAGACCGGGAACATCGCGTTCAACAGAGCGGCACCGTCGGTTATTCCCGTAGCCGACAACTCAGATCTCCTGCGGGTCGACCTCGATCTGCCACCGCACACGCGGGGCGCCTTGAGGCGGGGCTTCGCGCAAACCCTGCAGCCAGCGTTTCAGGAAGCTCTGCAGCGCGGGGCGCCGGTCGGCTTCGATCAGCAGCTGCCCACGGTGCACGCCGGCGACACGCGCCAGCGGCATCGGCACCGGATCGTACAGCCGGACCCCGGGCGGGTCGCCTGCGGCCGAGCGCGCCGCGGCGAGGAAGACGAGCGCGTCGTCGAGCCGCCGCGCTTCGGCGCGGAGCAACGCCTGGTACACGAAGGGCGGCATCGCCGCGGCGCGCCGTTCATCGAGCTGCTCATCGGCAAAGGACGCGAAGTCGAAACGCGCGAACGCGGCGAACAGCGGATGTGACGGAAAGCGCGTCTGCACCAGCACGCGGCTCGCCTGCCCGCTGCGGCCGGCACGCCCGCCGACCTGCACCAGGGTCGAGAACAGGCGCTCCGGCGCGCGAAAGTCATGCGAGACCAGTTGCGCATCGGCGTTGAGCACCGCCACCAGTGTCACGCGGCGGAAGTCGTGCC